>JAGXSK010000153.1 GCA_018333845.1 Clostridia bacterium
AACTCGTTTACCCCAGGGCTGTAAAATAGGGTGTGTTACTAGAAGGGAAAACCCCCAGGACGTTATAATTTCTCCCAGGGGGTATACGCTAGATACCCTTCCCAGGGGAGCAAAGGTAGGCACCAGCAGTTTGAGACGCAGGGCCCAGATCCTAAGTTATCGAAATGATCTTAAGCTGGAGGATTTGCGAGGCAATTTAAATACGCGGTTACGTAAAATGGTTGAAGAAGATTTTACTGCAATTGTCCTGGCAGCAGCCGGAGTTATCCGTATGGGCTGGCAGGAAAAGATATCCCAATACATTCCCTTGGACATTTCTTTACCAGCTGTAGGCCAGGGATCCCTGGGCATAGAAATAAGGAAAAATGACCAGGATACTCAGCAGGTTATATTTCCCCTGCATCATGAACCATCTTCATATGAGATATCAGCAGAAAGAGCCCTTTTAGCTTATCTTGAAGGGGGATGCCAGATTCCCATAGGTGCATTAGGAAAGGTCCATGAAAAGTCAATTACCTTGGAAGCCATGGTGGCCAGCCTGGACGGGAGTATCTTAATAAAAGACAAAATACACGGATGTACTGGTATGAGTGAGGAACTTGGAATTCAGTTAGCTCAAAGATTACTAGCAAAGGGAGCTGGGGAAATTCTAAAACAAGTAAGACAGGAGACTGATGCATATGAAAAATAAAAAGGCTTATGTATATTTAGTTGGTGCTGGGCCAGGTGATCCAGGTCTAATTACTGTAAAGGGAATGGAATGTATCAAAAAAGCAGATGTACTGGTATACGATAGACTTGTTAATCCAAGCTTGCTGGACCATGCATCAAAAAACGCTGAATTAATTTATGTTGGAAAATCTCCAGAAAGACATACCCTGAGTCAAGAAGAAATTAACAGCCTCTTAGTTGCCAAGGCCTCAGAGAATAAGATAGTAACCAGATTAAAAGGTGGAGACCCCTTTGTTTTTGGTCGAGGTGGTGAAGAGGCCCTTGAGCTTGTAAAAAATAAAATTCCCTTTGAGATAGTGCCAGGCATTACTTCTGCAATTGCTGTTCCTGCCTATGCCGGAATTCCAGTAACACACAGGGGCTTAACCTCCAATGCAGCCTTTATTACAGGTAACGAAGACCCTACAAAAGAGGATACTGACATTGACTGGGCAAAAATTAGCACAGGTATTGGCACCCTGGTATTTTTAATGGGTATGGCTAACCTTCCTAAAATAGTGGAAAAGCTCATGGAACATGGCAGATCCCCTGACACGCCAGTTGCCCTTATCCGCTGGGGAACCCTTCCTGAACAAGTAACTTTAACAGCAGCATTAAAAGATATAGTTCAAAAGGCTGAGGAAAATAAATTTAAAAATCCTGCCATAATAATTGTCGGCGAGGTCGTTTCCCTGCGCGAGGAGCTAAAATGGGTGGAAAAAAGACCTTTATGGGGACAACGTGTATTAGTAACACGTTCAAGAGATCAAGCCAGTATTTTTTCGAAGATGATTCAAGACCTTGGTGGGGAGCCAATAGAATTTCCTACAATAGATATTATACAGCCAGATGATTACACACCTCTAGACAAGGCAATAGCTGCAATAGAAGATTTTGATTGGATAATATTCACCAGTGTTAATGGAGTACAGGCATTTTATGAACGCTTGTTATTGAAAAAAATGGATTTCCGCCAATTAAAGGGTGTTAGGATATGTGCCATTGGCCCTAAAACCAGAGAAGAGCTAGAAAAATATGGTTTGCTTGTTGATTATGTACCAGGAGAATACAGGGCTGAAGCTATAATAGAAAAAATGCAGGGTGAAAATCTTAAAGGCAAAAAAATTCTTCTGCCCAGGGCTGATATTGCCCGCAAGATCCTGCCGGAATCTCTAAAAGCCATGGGGGCAGATGTCCATGAGGTCACTGCATATAAAACAGTCAAGGGAAATGGTCAGCTAAATAATGTTAAAGATTTGCTTGTAAATAAAAAAATTAATATAATAACCTTTACAAGCTCTTCAACAGTTAAAAACTTTATAAGTATGTTCGACAAAAATGAACTGCCAGAGCTACTAAAGGGGATAAAGCTGGCATCAATAGGACCAATTACCACCAGAACCGCTGTTGAATTAGGATTAAGTATAGACATTGAAGCAGCGGAGTACACCCTAGATGGACTTTTACAGGCAATTCTAGTATCATAATAGTATATAGCTTGCAGGGGTTTAAAAATTGGCCCCGTGGCAGACCTAGGGGGGATTTCCTTGATTAGTGTAACTAAATTACTGCTAAATAATGAATATTATGGTGATAAATTAAGATATGTAAAGGAAGCAAAGGGAACTCAACATGGAACAACACATGGAATGGGCCCGGTAGTTGTCTGGAACTGTACACGCACCTGCAATTTAAACTGTATTCACTGTTATTCTTCTTCAGAGAATAAAAAATACCCTGATGAACTGACTACAGCTGAAGGAAAGAAATTAATAGATGATCTGGCAGAGTTTAATGTTCCAGTTATACTCTTTTCAGGGGGAGAGCCTCTTGTTCGAGATGATTTGCTAGAATTAGCGGCTTATGCAAGGGACAAGGGAATACGTTCTACTATTTCTACAAATGGAACCCTCATAACGCCCCAGATGGCACAAAGCTTTAAAAATACAGGCATTAGCTATGTGGGTATTAGCCTGGATGGAATTGGAGAAAACAACGACCGTTTCAGGGGTCAAAAGGGTGCCTTTGAAAAGGCTTTAAGAGGCATAAAAAATTGTCTGTCTGTAGGGCAGAAGGTAGGGCTTCGCTTCACCATTAACAAGCATAATTTCAAGGATCTTGATGATATATTTAAACTTGTTGAAAAAGAGAATATACCTCGTATATGTTTTTACCATCTGGTATATTCTGGCAGAGGAAATGAAATGATAAATGAAGATATAACCCATGAAGAAACAAGACAGGTCATGGATAAAATCATCCATTGGACTAATGATTTTCACAATAGGGGTATAGAAAAGGAAATTCTCACTGTAGACAACCACTGTGATGGCATATATATATATGAACAATTAAAAAATATTGACAGAGAACAAGCAGAACGGGTAGCAGAACTACTAAAGACTAATGGTGGAAATCGTTCTGGAATAGCCATTGGACAGGTTGATTGGGCTGGTAA
>JAGXSK010000154.1 GCA_018333845.1 Clostridia bacterium
TGATGCTGAGATAACCGGTTTGCGTCTTGGCAGTTTAAATGTGGAGGGACTTATACTGTCTGGTCCATCAACACCAGTACAAACTATTTCTCCCACAGGCACCCTCCTGACTTTAGATTATGGCAGTGGTACTTATAAGGGTAAAAATGTGTCAGTTGTAAAAGAGGTCAGGGTGCTCATTGCCAATAATGCCATATTTAGAGATGGCAGCACCTTTAGCACCAATTTGGACCGACTGCTCATCAGAACTCCAGAGGTTACTGATGCGGCAATTTCACCCAGAAAGGATGTTGTTGTAGAAACAGAAACCACCCTGGAGGCTGCTGGTGAAATCTATGTGTTTAAAGAAAGAATGGTTCTGCCAGGTGGCTATACATTTATTACGTCCAGGATTACCCCTGTATTAAAAACAGTTATTCCTGACAAGGTTCCCCTCAGGGGAGACAACACTACAGACATGGACCTCTGGATAGCCCTTGATGGTGAATACTTTTTTGTCCACCGTCACGACAATAAGGTATGGCTGCCATTGGTAAAAATAGCAGGCCTGCCAGAATTTAACCCAAATATATCACCAGGTGAAAACACACCTGGGCAGATGTCCGTTGAAATGGCAGTCCTTGACAAGAACGGCAATGTTGTTGATGGTGTTGCAGGCAGGGAGCTGGGCACAAAGATACTTTTTAAACTGCCCCGGGGCATAGCTGTTCCCCAGGAAGGCCCCAGAGATATATATGTCAGGAATCCCCTGCGCAGCAGCCCTACAGAATTCATTAATTCTGATACCCTTGTGTCGGGCATTAGATTTATTAAGGTTCCAGTGCAAAGGGTTCCTAATATTGATAATGTTGTACCAAATGTTGTTGCCACTGAAGGCGGAGAAACTGTAAGAATATTTGGCGGCCAGTTCCTGCCAGGTGTCAAGGTGTTTATTGAAGGAAAAGAGGTTCCCAATATTCAAAGGAACGGTTCAGGTACTGTCATTACCTTTACTGCCCCTCCGGGCAGGCCAGGACCAACCCAGCTGCAGGTTGTAAATCCTGGTGCTGATGGCGGTATTGCTGTATGGAATTTCTTCTATGTTGAAACCTATACAGAGCCCGAATTTAAGTCCTTTTCGCCAACCTCTGGCACAGAGAATACCCTGGTAGTTGTTAAGGGAAAGCACTTTCTCAAGCCTGACCCTTCAGCGACAAATGTGCAGTTTAATGACTTTGAGATATATAAGCTAATAGGGACGAGAATCTATCTTGGTGGCCAGGATATTAATACCTACAACAGGGATGAGAATAAAAAAATAGCCTTGAGAGACTACATGGCACCGGAAGGGCAAGAGCTGCTCAGGTTAACTGAAGAGGGAGTGGAGCTTGCCACCTACGCCCATAGCATTATTCTAGAAAGGCCTGCTGCAGCTGAAGATCCGCTAAATTATCATGCAATTGAACGGGACATCCAGGGCCGCATCTTATTTTTTGATGGCTTTGGCAACAGGTACAGGATCACTGTGAATTCTAATACAAGTCCAGGCGAGCCTCCCTTCCTGGCTGAAAAGATTGAAGGTCCCTCCCAGGGTTATTATGGCCTTGAGCTGGACAATTCAAATGGGAAACAAATTCTCAAAGTACTCCATCGGGATGGAAGTGCCAAGTTTAGCATGTCTGTGAAAACTGCTTATGAGGTGGATTCCCAAACTGGAAATATTGTTGGCCACAGGGTTAAGGTGGTAGACAGTGAAACAATTTATTTCTGGGTGCCCAAAATGATAAACGGCCATTATGATGTGGCAGTTGTAAATCCAGACACTAAATCAGCCAAAGGTACAAATAGATTTCACTATCGTGAGGATCCTCAAAATGCCCCAGGGATAACTGCCATAGTGCCAGACTTTGGTTCCTATGAAGGGGGCTACTATATTGAAATACATGGAGACAACTTCCAGGATACTGGTCAGTTTAAGACCAGGGTTTATATAGATGGCGTGGAAATTGCTGCAGCTGATACCATAATTAGCTCTAACAGAAGGCAGATAAAGGTCAAGGTGCCTCCCCATGCCCTGGAGAATTTTATAAGGAAAAATACCAATAGGATTACAGTGCCTGTTGTGGTATTAAACAGCAATGGGGGCAGCTTTGGCCTGGAAAATGGTTTTGCATATGTAATACCTTCCAGTGAGCCAAGGGTATCTCAAATAATCCCTGGTCAGGGCAGTGCAGCAGGAGGAAATATTGTTGAAATCCTGGGCAAGGAATTTCTATTTGCAAGAAATGCTGCTGGTGAGCTGATTGATGCACCCATGGTATATTTTGGAGATAGCAGGGCACAGGTTATAGACTGTCAGGAAGGCTACCTCAGGGTTATTAGCCCGCCTGGCAGGGCCGGCAATGTACAGGTCTATGTTCTAAACAGGGACGGAGGCATTTCCAACAGGGATAAGGTCTACAGGTATATAGAATCAACGCCAGGCATTACCAGCGTTACCCCGTCCATGGGCAGGAGACAGGGTGGAGAATGGGTTGATATCATTGGCAAGGAGTTTTCACCTGGCAAGATAACACTCCTTGAGAGGGATGGGGAGCTGACAAGGGAGATTGAATACCCAGGTACAGGGGATACAGTAAGGGTGCGCTTTGGCAGCGTTAGTAATGAAGGCATACCAATTGACCAGCCAAATTCCGGCTGGATTAGTGGTGGTAATCCAATTGTTTCCCTGGCTGGTGGACTGACTGTTCAATATAATGTTGTTCAAGGCAGGATCACCCTTCAGATAAATGAAGGAGGCAAGATCTACAAACAGGATTTTGACTATAATGAGGCAGAAAGGTTTGTTAATGCTCAGCAGCTAAGGGATGAAAATGGCACTGCATACCATGGGTACGAGCTTATTCGTTTAAGAGTTGCTGACAGAAGATTAATAGTTGAAAGGGGATATTCTCCGGAAGTCCAGTATATGAGTTCTCAACAGATACGATTAAGGGTGCCCTCATACTATACCATTGGCAGGGTTGAGGTCAAAATCATAAATCCTGATGGTGGCTCAGCAAAGGGCAATTTTGAATACAGAAACCCTGACAGCAGGCCTTTCATTACCAACATGACCAAGGATGGAAGGCCTCCAGAGGGTGAGACTATTCAAAATCAGGAAGCATTAGTCCTCAGGCTGGACTACAAGGGTGGAAACAGGATTGGCATAGCAGGTGGAGATTTTAGAGAAAATGCCAGAATCCTCATTGGCGATTTTCTGGTTATCCAGCCCAAGGATATCCACTATGAGCTTCCTAACCGCTTGATATTTACCATGCCTGAGGTGAATGAAAGACATGTAGGGCAATATTTTAGAGTAATAGTGGAAAACGAGGATGGAGGTCTTGCCTTTTCAGACCAGACAAAGCCAAGGCCAATATACCTTACCTTTATAAAAGCCGAGTCCTTCCCCTCAATAAGTGCCATTAGTCCCAACAGGGGACCTGCCAAGGGTGGCACCAGGGTGACCATTACCGGCAAGGACTTTAGATTAGATCCTGATGGTAATCCTCCCCTTGTTTTCTTTGGGGAGGTACAGGTGCCTGCACACCAGGTCAACAGAATAGATCATACAAGAATTGAGGTAATTGCACCTGCCAATGTGCCAGGTCCTGTCGAGGTAAAGGTGGAAAACCATGATGGGGCTTTATCAAGGCCAGGTGGAGTATTCTACTACATAAGCAGTCCTGTTATTAATACAGTTGTTGATCCAGATGATCCAACAGAAACAAGGCTTGTTACGGCTATTTCTGTTGAAGGGGGGCAAAGAATCAAGCTTAAGGGTGCAGGTTATGAGGCAGGCTCCAGGGTTGTATTTAACCCACAGCTAAGGCAGCTAACGCCTGGGGAGGCTGAAACTGCTAAAAACATTATTTACATTGATGGCCTGCCCCATCTGTTCCTGTCTGGAAAGGATGCCATTGAGGTTATCCTTGAGGATACAGAAACTCTAATAGTAAAGACCCCCGAGGGGCGCCTTGGTGACAAGGGCATAATTGTTATCAATCCTGATGGAGGTGCCAGCAACCTTTATCAAAATATAGTTTATACCCTGCCGGAGCTTGACGCCCCAGAGGGTGTGACTGCTGAATTAGTCTATGACAGGTTTATCAGGGTTACCTGGTCAGAAGTGCCTGGGGCACATGAATATGAGGTTTATGTCATAATAGATGGCAGGGGCATGGATTTCATTGAATCAACCAAGCTCACAAGTATCCTTTACTCCAATTTAGAACCTAGAACTGATTACAGGTTTGTGGTAAAAGCAGTAGGAAGCTTTGGCTCTTCCAAACCATCACAACAAAGCAACACAGTAAGGACAGGGAGAACTGTCGGCTAT
>JAGXSK010000155.1 GCA_018333845.1 Clostridia bacterium
ACTTAAAATCCTGCGGGAGTTGATCCCGTATCGGTTCGATTCCGATCCCCGGCACCAAAAAAGCTAGTGATACCAAGACTTTCAGGTCTTGGTTTTTTGTTGTCATGCTTTAATTGGTGCTTGTAAATTGCTTTTGACCACCATTTTGACCACCAAGAATTTTTATAAAATTAGAAGTGAGTAATGCTATCTATGCAGAAGTTTGTTTAACTTATCAGCTGCTTCAACATCAATATCCTTTAACACATGCTGATAGGTTATTTGGGTTATGTTAGGTGTGGAGTGTCCCAGACGTTCAGCAGCCACTTTAACATCGATCCCATATTTCAACATCATTGTGGCGTTAAAATGCCGGAGATCGTGGAAGCGGATGTGTGGAAGGCCGTATTTTTTAAGGAGCTCTTTAAAATGCCTACTGTAGGAACCAGGATTTATTCTTTCCCCATCCTTATTGCAGCATACAAAGCAATTAGCCTGCCAACCCTTATTTTGAACCGTTTTTTCCTGTGACAGTATCTGCATAGAGGCCTTTCTATGCTTTTTTAAAAGAGGTATTAGGCCCTGAGGAATGGAAATGTCTCTAATGCTTTTTTTTGTCTTTGGTTGCTTGTGCTCTAATTCTCCATTTACAGGTACGAGGCTTTTCCTAATAGAAATTATTCCTTGCCTTAGATCAACATCAGCCCATCTTAATCCAAAAACCTCTCCCCGACGTAATCCCAGTAGACCAGCTAAAAGAACAGGGATTTCATCAGATGTTCCAGCAATAGAATCTAAGAGCTTATTAAATTGCTTATCATTATAGATAGTTGGTTTAAAATCATCATCTGTTTTAGGAGGGTCAACCTTCTCCATGGGATTTCTTTCAATTAAATCGTTTTTATAGGCATCTTTGAAGGCCTTGCTGAGAATTCTGTGGATTTGTAAGACGGTAGTCCCTTTATATCCATTTTCGATTTCATCGTTGTAAAACTTTTGAATATCAATAGGTTTTAGCTTCTGCAGCTTTACATGTCCTAAAAAAGGAACAACATGTTTTTCTATGTATCTTTTATAACCACTAACTGTTGTGGCTTCTAAGTGTGCACAATAGTCTTCTAACCATTGTGTCAGGTAGCCTTTTACTGTAACATTTGAAGGCTCCGCAAAGTTTCCAGAAGCTATTCTTTCTTCAAGTTGGTTTGCTGCTCTTTTAACCTCAGGTCTGGTTTCACCGTAAATCCATTTGCGTCTACGCTTGCCAGTCTTTGGATCTGGAGGCAAATCAACTATTGCCTGCCAGCGACCGTCACTTCGCTTGCTAATTGCCGCCATAAATCGTCCTCCTTTTTTACTGAAATTTTAATCCAATGCAAAGTTCCATGTTGCAAATTAGACGGATAAAACCCCCTTCCATGTTTTATAAATTACGGCAGTGACTGTTTAATACGAAAGCTACTTAGTATCATTCTCATCATTGTTTTTGTCAACTGCTTCTGTAGAGGTACCCCTACTATTTAGATGTGTATTTTGCAAATACTTTGCATAGTTTACCAATTCAATTTTGGCGGTATCTGGCAGTGAATTATATATTTTTTCTAGGGTACCTAAGTCTGTATTTGGGGTACGAATATCTGATCTTCCTACGAGCCAGTCCATTGAAACATTAAAGTGCAAAGCAAGCTCCTGTACAAAGGGAATATATGGCTCTCTTTTACCGGTTTCGTACCTTGATATAGTTGATTTATTAATTCCCATTATTTTAGCAAGCTCTTCTGCCGAGATGCTATGTTCTTTTCTTAGCTCCCTTAATCTTTTTCCGAATTTAGTCTCAAATTTAGCCACATTAATCACCACCCTCTATTTTATATTATAATGCTAGTGTTGCCACAAAACAATAATAAAATGCCAAAAAGCATTAATTTTTTGCTTAAACCTATTGACATTTAATTGGCAGTGTATTATCATGTTGCCAAAAGGCATCGTCAGAAAGGAGGGGACTTATGAAAAGAAGGGAATATCGTAAGGTTAAGACTCTGATGTTTGAAAAAAACATTACTCAGGTGGATATGGCAAATAAACTGGGTATAGGCATATCTTCCTTGAATAGAAAACTAAATGGACAAAATGTATGGAAGCTACATGAGGCTAAGATGATTTCTGAAATGTTTGGCCTACCTATTGAAGATCTTTTTTTTGCCATTGAAGTTGCCAAAAAGCATCGAAGGGGCAATAATAAGAAAGCAGTATAACATGTATGAACGGAGGGTTAAATGATGAACAACAGCGTTGCTTTGATAAAATCCCAAAATTTTGGTAATGTCCAGTGTGATTTTTGGCGTGATGATAGCAGTGAAATTTGGATGACCAGGGATCAAATTGGTAAGGCTTTGGAATACAAAAACCCAAATGATGCAATTGCCATAATCCATACAAGAAATAGAAGTAGGCTTGATGTGTTTTCAACATCTTTCAAATTGAAAGGGGTTGAAGGAAATAGAGAAATTGCAAGGGATATGACAGTTTACTCCCCAAGAGGAGTCTATGAAATCTGCAGATGGTCTCGTCAACCTAAAGCCGATGCTTTTATGGATTTCGTTTGGGATGTAATTGAGAATTTAAGAAAAGGGAAACTGAAAATTGTATCACCACCAGGGCAGTCAAAAATTACAGAGCTTGATATAAAGGCCAAGAATGCGGAGGCCAGACTGAGGAATTCAAAAGCCAGGCAGGCAAAATTAATTTTGAATGAAGTGGGAAAGTACAGCAACATTTTGTCAGTCCAGGCAGTTGAGCTGCTGACAATCAATGCTTTTGAGTTGATCGCAGGAGAGAAAACAATTCAAAGGCCGCAGATTGAGCAGAAGTACTATTCAGCAACAGAAGTTGCACAAGAGCTTGGAACCACTCCTAACAAGATAGGCCGTTTATCAAATAAATATCAGCTAAAACAAGATGAGTATGGCATGACTGTCTTAGACAAGTCCCCCTACAGCAGTAAGCAGGTTGCGAATTTTATTTACAACGAAAAAGGAAGAAAAAAACTTGCTGAAATCTATAGAACAGAGGCTAGTTGCTGAAAAGAGTTATGAAAACTGAAAAAACCGAGGAGGAACCAAAGTGAAGAGAATCGATGAAATGAAAAAGGAAGAAATTCTTGCTTTAACAGAAGGGGAAATTGCTAGCTTGATAGATTTGGAATGTGCCTATGAGGGCATACCTCTGCTGCCAGAATGCCCTAAGAAAGCTGAGTCAATAAAACATGAAAAGGACCTAACTGCCTATGAGGTTGCAGGATACTATTTTCTAGAACCTGAGGAAGCAGGCAGGGTATTGGAGGTTTTGCAGTCAGCTGCAACATATACTAAGGACGGTTGGGGAGAGGATGCCGGGTTAAAGAGGGTAAGTGATGCAGACTTTTACTCTCCAAAGGTGGAAGTAAAAAAGTTTTACAGCCAGGCAAAGCTTGCGGAAATTAAAAAAGATTTAGAGGAAAACAAGAGGGCACTTGCTGCTTATGAAAAAGAAAAAGAAAGATACGATAGGATTTTAAGGGATAGGACAAAGGTGGCTGATAGGGTTACTGCAGTTATTAATGAGGTTGTGGAAACTGAAAAGGATCGGCAGTTTTATCAGGCTGAGTTTGGCCGTTATCTTATATTAGCCAACAACAATAAAGAAGTGGCCATGAGCTTTTTACTAAAGACCTATTGTGATGTTGAACATGAATTTCGAGATTTAATTACCAAGCTGTGTCCTGACTATTACTCATTACATAAGGAAGAAGTATGCTGACACAGATCGCGTTGGGTAATAACTGCCTCGAGCTCAGGTGCAGCTATGAAGATAGACATATAGCCAAAAGCATTTCCGGCTGCAGCTGGAACCCTGAGGAAAGAGTTTGGGAATATCCATTACGACCAGATAAGCTCCAGGAGCTGGCAGAGGTCTTTAGTGGTGCCAGGGTTGACAAGCAGGTAAGGCTGGCATTATCTAAGCTGGCTGAGACAGAGGAAATAGCTCAGATTACCAAGTACCAGGGCTGGGAGAATGCTGTACCCCTAGAACCCATGTATATCAAAACTAAGCCCTTTAAGCACCAAGTAGCAGGCTATAACCTAGGAGTTACATTACCAGCTGCAGGACTGCTCTTTGAACAGGGTTGCGGAAAGACACTAACTGCCATTGCAATCATGGGTACCAGGTTTACCAGGAAAGAAATAAGAAGGGTGTTGATTGTAGCTCCAGCTTCAGTGGTGCCGGTATGGCCAAAGGAATTTAAAGCACATGCTGATTTTCCTCATACCTGTCAGGCATTAGAAGGTCCGGTTAAAAAGCGGATAGAGCAGTTACACAATATTGACGGAAAAGGCAAGGGGCAGGTTGCAATGGGGGACATTCCTGAACCCATAAGCTGCACTGCAGAGCAGGCGTGTTACCAAAATACAATTGGGGACATTCCTGAGCCCAAAAAGTGCACTGTAGACCAGGTGTGTCCCCTTGCATTAACCGTTGTGGTCATCAATTACGAGGCCACCTGGAGGATGGAGGAGGCTTTAATAAGCTGGAAGCCCGATATGATTATCGCTGATGAGAGCCAGAGAATAAAGACACCAGGGGCCAGACAGTCAAAATCCCTGCATAAGCTGGGAAGGATGGCAAAGTACCGCCTAATTCTAACAGGTACACCTGTAACCCAGGGACCGCTAGACTTTTACTCCCAATACAAGTTCCTAGAGCCAAACGTTTTTGGCAGCAGCTATTACGCCTTTAAAGCACGCTATGCCATCTTTGGTGGTTATGAAAACAGGGAGATAATTGGCTATAACAATCTTCCTGAGCTTATACAAAAATCCCATTCTCTAGCATTTAGGGTTAGAAAGGAAGATGCATTAGACCTACCGGAATTCATGGATCAAGAGCTTTACTGTGAGCTTGAGCCAAAGGCTAAAAGAATTTACAACCAGCTTGCTAAGGAAAGTGCAGCAGAGCTGGAAGATGACAAACTCCTCACAGCTGCCAATGTATTGGCCAAGCTCCTGAGGCTTAGTCAGGTAACCGGAGGTTACCTTGGTGATGGTGAAGGGGAAATATATTTAGCAAGTAAGGCTAAGCTTAGCCTATTGGATGATACACTGTCCGACCTTATGGAAGCGGGAAAGAAGGTAGTAATCTTTGCAAGGTTCATCCCTGAAATGAAGGCAATTAGAAGGGTTCTTGATAAGAAGAAGCTCCAATATGGATTTATCGCTGGAGAGGTAAAGCAGCAGCTAAGGGGAGAGGAAGTCCGAAGGTTTCAGGAGGATCCAGAATGCAGAGTCTTTTTAGCACAGATACAAACAGCTGGTCTTGGTATTACCTTAACTGCAGCTGACACGGCAATCTTTTATTCACTAGATTACAGCTATGCAAATTACGACCAGTGCAGGGCCAGGATACACAGAATAGGCCAGCAGAACAAATGCACATACATCCATCTAATAGCCAAGGACACAGTGGATGAAAAGGTATTAAGGACACTTAAAGCTAAAAAGAGTGTTGCAGATGAAGTGGTTGATGGATGGAGGGAATATCTAGAGTAATAAGTAGAAAGTAGAAAGCGGAAAGGAAAAGATTTAAACCTTTGGCAGAAGCAGCTGCCGGTTTTTCTAACCAACTAATATCTAACCAACTGACCAACTAAAAAGGAGGAGATCCATGAGCAGTATTTTTCATCTAGCTGATAGATTAAAGCAGTTAAAAAACAGAAAGAAGGCTTTAGAAGGCGAGCTTAAAAGCAACAATGCAGAAATGGAAGCAGTAGGTGATGAGCTTTCACAGGCCATGCTTGATGAAGAGATGGCTAACTTTGTGCGAGGTGGACAGATGTTTTATCTAACCACCAAAATCTTTGCCAGTGCTGATAAGGAAAGAAAGCAGGAGCTGTTCCAGTGGCTAAAACAAAATGATTATGGCGACATGGTGCAGGAGACTGTTAATGCAAATACCCTGGCTGCCTTTGTCAGAGAAATCCTTAATGAGAATGACAGGCTTCCTGATGATCTGGAGCAGCTGGTGAGTGTGCATGAGAAGACCCTGGTAGCAATGAGGAAGGCGAAGTAGTGAAACTCTCCCGGGTCTAGCTCAATCGCTCCACTCTGTCAGCAGCTTATTATTATATGGGAAGGATTGTGGCTGCTGACAAAGTTCCGCTAGGTCTATTGTGACGATGCTAGCCATAACTTCAAAGCCCAGCATACTGGTCGGCTAACATCTAGCCATACTTTGGAGTCTTTTATGCCAGCCTCTGTGGGTCTATGTCTCCCGGGTCTAGCTAACCCGCTTACACCTTAGCGGCAATACCATTAAGCCATTTCTACCGTTTGCCGCTAAAGTGACGCTAGGTCATTAGGGGGCAGCAGTTGGCCTCACCACCCAAGAAATACTTTTGGGTCAGGCCAACAGCTGCCAGATGCTCCGGGTCTTAAAGATGGTTCATCCATACTTTTAAGTCAGCAGCCCAAAGCACTTCTAAGATCTATTAAAGAAGTGGCACCCTAGATAATTACAGGATGGCCAGCTTTAAAGCCAAGTGTAATGAAACTAAATTATTCATCATCGCTTAACAAGCCCTTGGCGCCAGACTTATCCAATGTAAAAAGGAGCTGAATAGAATTAACCTAGATGTCAGCTGACAATTTTCTTGTTAGTTCAGGTCCTATATATCTTACTACTTACGGATGCACCCTATATAACCATTAACATTATACTACCTACCATATTTAGCATGTAAGACGACTCCTAAAGCGGCCTGAACTTTCTGCCCTGGAAGCATAACAAGCTGTAAGTGATGAGTTGTTTTCCCAAGCTCAACCAACCCATCACAACAGCTAATAATGCTCCATGCCAGACGATTTCATCCTCGCTTTAAACGGAGTCTTAAGGGGTCTTTGCTCGGGTCTAGTTTATACCTCAGGGGTCAACCAGCCGGCACCCATTGAGTTGAGAGTTTAAATAATTATAACCAAAAATAGAATACTCTCAACTCAATGTTTTACAGATAAGCCCCTGCTGGACAATGGTGCCTTAGAACATAACGAGTCTTATCGAAAGCTGTTTTAGATGGATCTTTTGGGTGTGCAGCTTCAACGATAAGACAAGTTATGTCAACTGGTCTTATCCGCTTACACATTGCAGCAGCAGTAAATTTAAGTGGTTATTATAGGTCAGCTGCCACTGCAAAGTGACGCTAGGTCTTAGGGGGCAGCAATTGCCCCTACACGTAATAGGCTAGGAGTTCAGTCTAGTTTCGGGCCAACAGCTGCTTGGAAGCAAGTTTAATGGGTCGGTTGCTGGTAACAATCTGGGTGATCTGACAGCAATACTTTGCGGGTCATTATCTTCCAGGTCTAGCTAATCCACCTGCACACTCCATGGCTACTACTGTATTTAGATCAAGCCTTTCTAGAATGCATCTAGGGTCGTCAGAGTGCAGGTTAGGTCTTAATGGTGATGATAGCCCCTTACTTCAGTGACTAGCTAATAAGTCGGCTAACATCGCACGAAAATAGTTGGCGAATCTAATCCGATTTCACATTACCGCCCATAACCAGTGTGTAATTAACTAGGGTCGTCGTTAAAGTGACGCTAGGTCCTTATAGCAGCAGTTGATCTTTCTACCAGAGCCTACATAACTGTCGGTTCAACAGCTGCCCTAAAAACTATGGTACTTAAGATTTAAGATAACTGATTTTAAAAACGAGGAGGTCTTTTATTTGAATAACAACCAAATTGCTGTAATAGAAAAGTTCGATATACCAGCCATTGCAGGAGGAAACATGGCTGCAATAGCAGCTGAGGAAATGGAAGGTTTACAGGACGTGTTTTCCTGCGACAGGGTGAAAATTCCTTCAGGTGGAGGACTTGCTTTTGAGGTGCCTGGGGAGGATCCATACAATCCAGATACAGTTAAGGAGTTAGTAGGTATAGTGGTAGACCATCATCCTGTTAATGCTTTCTGGACTGAGAAGTTTACAGGTCAAAATAACCCACCTGACTGCAGCGCCCTTGATGGCAAAACAGGTGAAGGTAATCCTGGAGGTGGCTGCAAAGGGTGTAAGTTTAACCAGTGGGGTAGTGATGAGGAGGGCAAGGGTAAGGCCTGTAAGAATATGCACAGGGTATTTATTCTACCTGAGGGTGAGATGTTTCCCTTAATGCTCACTTTACCTCCAACCAGCATTAAGAACTGGGCAAACTTCCTGGCCAAACGAGTAGTGAGCAAAGGCAAAAGGGTGTGTGAGGTTATCACTAAAATTACCTTGAAAAAGGCTGCCAACAGCACAGGCATCCAGTACAGCCAAGCACAGTTTGCGGTGGTTGGTATACTTTCATCTAATCAAGCTATAGAAGCAAAGAACTATTCTGATGGAATTAAGGCCATGACTAGAAAGCTAGAAATAATGTCTGATGATTACAGTACCACCACAGTGGATCTTGATGTTGAGGAAGTAATGTAACTGGAGGTAATCCATGACAAAACTTTTTGAAGCCCTATACGGCAGCTGTGAGAATGGCTGGCTGTCAACCTGGGTGTTACAGGATAAAAAAACTAGATGGTACCCGGTTAAAGATTATCAAGAAGCCCTTGAGACCTCTATGAAGCTGGCCACGGAAAGATCATGTGATATTTACTTTGGTGTTGGCTTAAGAGAAAAGAACCTGGGTCAGTGGAAAAGGGGTCATAGTGAAACAGTAACTACAATCCCAGCATTATGGGTTGATATAGATATAGCAGGGGAGTCTCATAAAAAGACTTCCCTGCCTCCCACCCTTGAAGCAGCTGTCAAGCTCCTTGAGGAATTTCCTCTGCCACCTTCTGCATTAATTCACTCAGGCTATGGCCTCCATGGGTACTGGATACTAAAGGAGCCGTGGGAGTTTGAAAGTAGTGAGGAAAGGCAGGAGGCACAGCAGCTGCTAAAAAGCCTAGAGCAGACCATAAGGTATTATGCAGCACAAAAGGGTTGGGATATTGATCCAACAGCAGACCTGGCCAGAGTCCTTAGGGTACCCGGAACATATAACCACAAGCAGTCACCAAAGAAGGTGGAGTTGCTGGAACTTAACCATAATAGATACAACCCATCAGACTTTGAAGACTACATCATAGATGGACAAATTAGCTTTACTAGCAAGCAGCAGGCAGCAAAAAGTAAAACTCCTGCTAATACTGCTGCAGAAGGTAGCAGGATGGCAGGAAGTGGACCAGGTTCTACCTGTAAAACTCAAATAACTGCAGAAGCAGCAGCCTCATCTGGGTCCAACCAAAGTATTAAAGACTACGACTACGGTCCAGCTGCTCTAATCCTTGAAAACTGCTATTTCATAAAACACTGCCAGGAGCAACCTGCCACCTTAAGTGAACCCGAGTGGTATGCCATGATAAGCAATGTGGCACGTGGTGAAGGTGGCAGAGAGTTAGCCAATGAGCTGTCTAAACCCTATCCGGGCTACTGTCAAAAAGAAACTGATAAAAAGATAGAGCATGCTTTAACTAATGGCTTTCCACATACCTGCGAATATATTCAAACAGAACTGGGTTTTACCTGCCCCGAAAATGGTGCAATTTGTACTGTCACCGCTCCTGTGGGACACTGCCTGTCTAAACTAACTAAAGCAAAATCAAAAATCAACTCAAAGGAGATAGATAAGGACAATGCTTTCACCCCAGAAATAATTGGAGCATTAGCCGTTCTTAAAAAGGATGACCCCATTAGCTATGCAAATATTAAGCAGGAGCTAAAGGGCAAGGTAAACCTTAACGATTTGGAAAAGGCAGTAAAATATCAGATGCAAAAAAACCTGAACCTACGCCTCATAAAAGAGCAGCAGTCACCAATGAAACTGAGGGATATAATCGAAGACCTGCCTTTGGAGGATCTAAAACTGCCCCACGAATGGTCATTTAATGAAAACGGTGTCTGGCAGCTAAAAAGAACTGCGTCGGGAAAAACAGAGCATCTTTGTGCCTGCCCTGTCCCTGTAATATTAACCAAAAGAATGATAGATATAGACACAGCAGAAGAAAAAATTGAGCTGGCATTTTTAAGAGATAAACGCTGGAAACATATAACCGCAAAACGCTCATCAGTATTTAACAGGCAGGGGCTAATTATGCTTTCAGATAAGGGACTGCCCGTATCAAGTGAAAGCGCAAAGACTTTGGTTAAATTCTTAGATGACCTAGAAAGAGCTAACCTTACTGTACTTCCACTGCAGCAATCAATCAGCCGTATGGGGTGGATCAGCAGAACCAAATTTATCCCAGGAAAGCATGAAGACATTGAGCTGGATGTAAATGAGGGTACAGGAGAAGCTACATTAGCCTATGGCTATCGTGAGAGCGGCACCCTGACCGACTGGATAAATAATATTATACCACTGCTCAAGTTCCCAATAGCAAGATTTATGCTTGCAGCTAGCTTTGCAGCTCCCATGCTGAAGTTATTTAACCAGAGGGTGTATTTTATCCATAACTGGGGTCCAAGTCGTGGTGGTAAAACAGCTGCATTAAAGGCAGCCCTATCCGTATGGGGAGAGCCTGAAGTAATCATGGCCAACTTTAACAGCACAAGAGTTGGACTTGAAAGATTAGCAGCCTTTTACTCAGACCTGCCTCTAGGGGTTGATGAAAGGCAGGTGGTTGGGGATAAGCAGGGGCTAATAGAGTCACTTGTATATATGCTTGGCATGGGTAAGGGTAAAACCAGAGGTTCTAAGGGTGGAGGTACACAGAAGATGAATTTTTGGAGAACCATAGTGCTTACCACAGGAGAGCAGCCATTAAGCTCTGACAGCTCCAGTACCGGTATAAAAACTAGAGTAGCAGAAATCTACGGCCTACCCATACCAGATGAAAACCTTGCGAAAAAAACCCATGACACGACTAAAGAAAACTTTGGAACAGCCGGAGTTGCATTTATTAAAAGATTAATCCAGGAAGTAACCAGCAATATGGATGAGATAAAGGATAATTACACAAAAACCAAGGAAGCTATAGCAGCACATTTTACAGACAATGTTTCAAGCCATATAGATTTAGTAACAGCAGTATGCTTAGCAGATTATTACGCCGGAAAATGGATCTTTGACAAAGATAAAAACACAGCAGGAAAGGAAGCAGCTGAAATGGCTAAGACTATTCTTTCATACCTAGATGGTGCTTCAGAAGCAGACGAAAGCAACAGGGCCTATGAATATATTATCAGTTGGTATTACGTTCATAAAAGCTATTTCGGTGGAGATGCCAGGGAGCAGTATGGCTATTCAGATGGAAATAAGCTCTATATCTACCCAACAGCCTTTGATAAGGCCATGAAAGAGGGAGGTTTTAGCTCCACCAGAATACTCAGGGATTGGGCAGAACAGGGGATAATTGAAACAGAAATAAGATCAAACAAAAAAAGATACAAAGTAAGGAAATGGGACCCAGAAACACAAACTCAAAAGTACTATGTAATCCTGAAATTACAGGACACCAATTAATAGTGGCCTAGAGTGTAGCCTATTGAAAATATCTATATGCATCAAGGTGTTAAACTATATTATAGGCCACAGGCCACTAAGAAATATATATATTATATAGGAGTACCACCTACCCTTAAGGTAGGTATAAAGGTAGGTCCTCTTTATAAAGTTAGTTATGTATTCACAAAAAAAGTGGCCTTGTGGCCTGTAAACAGCTACAAGCCTTGCAGGACAAGGATTGTCCGGCAGACCACACATTAAAAAACATTAGCCTAAAAAGATGGTTTTAGGTCACAGATGAAAAAAGCGAGGTGAAAAAATGTCAGTATTTGCTCATATAGACTCACCAATAGCCCAAGAAGCTAAGCCAAAGCTGCATCAGCACGAACCATCACAGGAACCAGCACAAGAACAGGAAGCACGGATTTACATTGATCCCCGCCAAGATCTAGAAGCAGACTCAGTCCTTTGGACCAAACTCCTAAGAAGAGCAGGGAAGCTTGACCTAATGCTTGCAGGTACACTCCACGGCTTTAGATGCGGAGGCTTAAGAATAAAAAGAGGCAGGACAGGCTATCTACTGCGCCCAGACTTTGACCCCATTGGCAACCTGGCAATCTGGAAGGATCAAGAGGAGTACGAACACGACAAGCTCATGCACCTTTTCCAGTACAGGGCAGAAATCAAAGAACTGATGAGCAGCATGTGAGAAAGCGGAAAGATTAAACCAGTAGACAGTTGGACAGGAAAAGATTTAAAAAGCAGAAAGTAGAAAGGAAAAGATTTAAATCTTTAGGTTTTCCTAACCAACTAATAACTAACCAACTAACCAACTGTAAGTTAACCAACTAAAAAGGAGATCAACGAATGACCCCAAAACCACCTCTGGAAAGCTCCATAGTCAACAAAATACTAAGATGGCTAAACAAGCAGCCAAACTGTTACGCAGAAAAGACCCATGGAGGCAGATGGGGCAGAGCAGGCAAACCCGACATCACAGGCTGCATTAAAGGCAGACGCTTTGAACTAGAAGTAAAACGCCCGGGAGCTAAACCCACAAAACTGCAGATGGAAGCACTGAAGAGATGGAAAGAAGCCGGTGCAATAGCAGAAGTAGTAACAAG
>JAGXSK010000156.1 GCA_018333845.1 Clostridia bacterium
TCAAAAAGAGAGATAAGAAGGGCTACTCTGAAGGCTATTGCTATACCAGGATATCAGGTGCCCTTTGCCTCCAGAGAGATGCCCATTGCTAGAGGCTGGGGTACAGGTGGGCTGCAGCTTACCCTTTCCTTGCTTGGTCAAGACGATATAGTTAAGGTCATAGATCAGGGTTCCGATGAATCAGTAAATGCAGTAAACATTAAAAAATTAATACAATGCACGTCAGGTGTAAGGATAACAGATAAAACTGCAGAAGCTACCCTTATTCAAAGCCGTCACAGGATACCTGAAAATGAATTATCTGAAGGGCAGATCCTTGTATTACAGGTTCCTATTCCAGAGCCCTTAAGAGAGGTGGAACCCAGTGAATATAATACAAGAAGGCTGCATGCAGATAAAGATTACAGCGGTATCTGGTTGATGCTTTTTGAACAGATCATGAAGTACCAGACCCTTTCCACAGGTGCAGATCATCCAGTAATGGTCCATGGGCGCTATGTTATGGCCCCTAGTCCTATACCCCGCTTTGATAATCCCAAGATGCACCATTCAAAGGCCCTGATTCTTTTGGGTGCTGGCAGAGAGAAAAAAATCTATGCAGTACCTCCATATACAAATGTTACATCCCTGGCTTTTGATGATTACCCCTTTGAAATTGAGAATTTTGACAATAAAGCATGTCATTTGTGCGGTGCAAAAGGTGTGTATTTAGACGAATTAATTGATGAAGAAAGGGAAGAAAAATATTATCAGTGCAACGATACAAGCAGCTGTCTGCAAAGGCTAAATAACCCGGCAAGCTGAGGTGAGAAAAGTGAACTCTAATGAACAGCCAGTTTTAATTATAGAGAATTTAAAGAAACAATTTGGTAAGGGATGTACAAATTGTGCCAGTGGAAAAGGTAAATTAAATAAAAACTACTGCCCCATATGCCAAACGGTTTATGCGTGTCTGGACATTTCATTTGAGCTTTACAAGGGAGAAATCCTTGGTGTAGTAGGTGAATCTGGTTCTGGTAAATCTACACTAATGCGCTGCCTGTATTTTGATCAAGATGTTACAAGTGGTGCAGGATATATGGTGAATTTTGAAGGTGGCAGGAGGAATATTTTTTGTGAAAGCTCACAAGTGAAAAAATATATAAGAGATAATTTATTAGGGATGGTTTATCAAAATCCATATCTAGGCTTGCGAATGGACTTTTCTGCTGTAAGCAATATTGCAGAAAAGCTAATAGCTGCCGGCAGCAGAAATGTTGATTTTATGACTGCAAGAGCAACAAATCTCCTGGAGCATGTAAATATTTCTCATTATAGAATAAAAGAGCCACCAAAAAACTTTTCAGGCGGCATGCAGCAAAGGGTGCAAATTGCCAAGGCCTTATCGAATAACCCTCCTATTTTACTCCTAGATGAGGTAACTACAGGTTTGGATCTTTCAGTTCAGGCTAATGTTCTTGATTTAATAAAAAATATTCAAAGGAAGCTTAAGATCAGCATGATTGTAGTTTCCCACGATCTAGCTGTGATTCGCATGCTGGCAGATAGAACTATTGTCATGTTAAATGGAAGAATAGTGGAAAAGGGCCTTACTGATCAAATTCTGGAGGATCCTCAACATCCCTATACCCAGCAATTGGTTCATTCATTGCTGCTTTAATACGGCAGAATAAGAATAAATAAAACAAAGAGTAATTTTTATTCATTTAAACTTTACTTTGATAATAGGAGGAGGAATAATGTACTTAATTGTCAATGGGCAAATAATTCTCGAAGATATTATTTTACATGACCATGATTTGTTAATAGTTGATAAAATAATTGCCTTAATAAGACCTCATGGAGAAATATCTCCAGATGACCTCAATGTTATTGATGCCAGGGGCGGATATGTCTCGCCAGGATTTATTGATATTCATTCTGATTATATAGAACATATGGTTTCGCCAAGGCCAACAAGTGTTCTGGATTTTAAAATGGCTATCAGGGAAGTGGAAAAGCAGCTAGTTAACCAGGGTATAACAACCATGTATCATTCCCTTTCCCTATTTAAAGAATCGCTTTTTCCTAATAAACAGATAAGAAGTTCTGAAAACGTGAAAAGATTAATAGAACTAATTGAAGAGACAAATGGGGGAAGCGGTTTAATACACCATAGATTTCATGCCCGTTATGAAATAGACAATATTGATGATGTTGAATATGTATTAAAATTTATAAAAGAAAATAAGATTCATTTGCTGTCATTCATGGACCATACCCCTGGCCAGGGCCAGTACAGAGATCTGGCTAAATATAAAGAAATTATAAAGGGATACCAGGATATGGAAGATCATGAGCTGGAAAACCATATTAATCATGGCCAAAATTCTCAAAAACTAGACTTGCAAACAATTATAAAAATTTCCCAAATAGCTAGAGGGCATGATATAGCGTTGGCCTCCCATGATGATGATACCATTGAAAAGCTGGATCTGGTAAAAAGCTTCGGTACAACCATTTCTGAATTTCCCATAACTTTGGAAGTAGCGAGAGCTGCCAAAGAGCGGGGGATGTATACCGTTGCAGGAGCCCCTAATGTTCTGTTAGGTGGTTCTCATTCAGGCAATTTGTCTGCAGTAGAAGCTATTAATGAAGGATGTATTGACGTTTTATGCAGTGATTATTATCCGGCATCGTTATTACATGCTGTTTTCATGCTTCATAAAAAGTTTAAAAAAGATCTTGCAGATATGTTTAGATTGGTAACAATTAATCCTGCCAGGGCAGTTGGCATAGACAGGGAGTACGGCTCCATTGGTTATAATAAGAAAGCAAATATTATTATCATTGAGGAAATTGAAACTGGTTTTCCAACAATCACAGCGGCTTTTGTCCATGGTAAATTAGTTTCCCAGCTTAATTATCCTCAGAGAAATCTAGCAGTATGATTAGTGAAAAAAGATTATCTGAGGAGCCAACTATCCATGAGAATTGTAAGCTGGATAATGTTCAATTAGGTAAATGGACAGAAGTTGGACCCTTTAATACCTGGGAAAATGTAGAATTTGGTGATTTTTCCTATACTGCCGGGTATAACCAGCTTCAAAACGCAAAAATTGGTAATTTTGCAAACATAGCAGCGGGTGTTAGGATTGGACCGACCCAACATCCCATGAACAGGCCTACCCTGCATCATTTTACCTATCGTAGAAGGATTTTCGGTTTTGGGGAGGAGGATGATGTTGAGTTTTTTAACTGGAGAAGAGCCCAAATAGTAGACATTGGTCATGATGTATGGTTTGGACATAATGCTATTATTATGCCTGGTGTAAAAATAGGAAATGGAGTTATTGTGGGAAGTGGAGCTGTTGTTACAAGGGATGTAGAACCATTTAACATTGTAGTGGGTGTACCAGCCAGGGTAATTAGAAAACGTTTTGCTGAGGATGTGATTTATAAAATGCAAAATATTCAGTGGTGGTACTGGCCTTATAGTTTGATTAAAGAGCGTTTTAATGATTTCCTTTTAGAACCAGAATCTTTTGTGAATAAATACTATAAAGAATAGGTGAAATTCCATATGGATGAAATAATTAGAATAGAGAA
>JAGXSK010000157.1 GCA_018333845.1 Clostridia bacterium
TACGAGAAAGCTCAGCAGCCCCGGTACTGCTATTTCAAGGTTATTTTTTTCCTCTGCTGCATTGGGTATGGCAAAAAGCACCATGGATGCCCTTTCTGTTGTATCCCAATGGGCTTCATAGGCAGCAAGCTTGGCAGGCTGTGTATTGGCTACCTGTACAGCATGACTGTGTCCTGAAACCAGCTGCAAAACGGCAAAAACCAGACCAAAAACAACTCCTATCTTCAATGATTTTCTGGCTATCTCTGTATTTCTCTTGTTTAATAAGTAGTAGGAACTAACGGCTATTACAAAAAAGGCTGTAGTGATATAAGCCCCTTCCAGGGTGTGGGTTAGTCTTATGAGGGTTGAAGGATTGAATATGGCTTCAGAAAAACTGGTAAGAAAAGCCCGATTCCCTTCAATGACAAAACCTGCAGGGGTTTGCTGCCAGGAGTTGGCAGCAATAATCCAAAAAGCAGAAAGATTTGTTCCAACTGCCACCATTACGGCACTAAAAAACCTCATCCCCCTTGATATTTTATCCCTGCCAAATACCAAAAGCCCAATAAAGGTGGATTCAAGAAAGAAAGCAAAAACTGCCTCGGCCGCCAGGGGTGCACCAAAAATGTCTCCCACAAACCTTGAATAATCAGCCCAGTTGGTACCAAATTGAAACTCCATGGTAATACCAGTTGCAACACCCACGGCAAAATTTATGAGAAATAACCTGGTCCAAAACCGGGCCATCCTATCATAGATTTTCTCATTAGTTCTCCAGTATTTGTACTCCATATAAGCAATTAGAACTGCTAGACCTAAAGTCAAGGGAACAAAAAAATAGTGAACAATTGCTGTTAAAGTAAACTGAAGTCTAGATAAAAGCACAACATCCATCATAAATAGTAAACCCTCCCTTTCTCCATTAATTTAAGAATGCCTAAGTATACCAGATAAGTATACTTTAGGATTAAAAAATATTTTATCACCCGCCTTTCATCAAATTTATTCATTGTCCACCAGCATTTTAAAATTAATGCCCTGCATCCTATCAATTAGTTCATTTCTCAGTTTGGCTAGTTCCCTATGTATGACACAGTATCCAGCAGCATCTTTGTTGCACTTGTCAATATCTATTAGACAATGGTTCAAGACAATTGGACCTTCAAGGGCCTCAATTACATTATAGATGGTTATATCTTCAGGATTGCGTCCCAGCATAAAACCTCCCCTCTTGCCTCGAAAGGATTTAACTATGCCTGCTTTAACCAAATTGCGCATTATTTTAAACAAAAATCTTTCAGGCACTAGTTCTGTAGAACGAATAACAGAAGCCTCAACAATCTGGCCTTCTTCCTGTTTAGCTAGAAATAGTGTAATTCGCAATGCGTAGTCTGTTGCCTGGTTAAGAACCATGAAGCCTCCTTAATGTATACCATTATAGTATAGTTTAATTATAGTATATATATTTTGAGCCATCCTGGCAACAAAATAAAAGAAGAAATTAGCCCTTCCCCAGAATTTTTAAATACATGGACCCATTCCAAAGCAAGCAGCCTCTTACTTAAAAACACGCCCCCTATATTAGACTATCATAACTAACTTAAAGTTTAACATGATAATCATCTATGGGAGCGTGCTTTATTTTATATTATCCCAGTATTTCTGCCAAATCCTCATCTGGAGTAGATATAGGTTTAATATCAAAGTTTTTAACCAGGACGTCTAGCACATTAGGTGTTATAAAGGCCGGCAAACTGGGGCCTAGACGGATATTTTTGATATTTAGATGGAGTAAGGTGAGTAAAATAGCTACAGCCTTTTGCTCGTACCAGGATAATACCAGGGACAAGGGCAAATCATTTACGCCACAGTCAAATACTTCAGCTAGTGCAGCAGCCACCTTAATGGCAGAGTATGCATCATTACATTGGCCCATATCCAATAAACGAGGTATTCCACCTATATCTCCCAACTTCTTGTCAAAGAAACGGAATTTACCACAGGCTAAAGTCAACACAACAGTATCTGGGGGAGTTTTCTCTACAAATTCAGTGTAGTAGCTGCGCCCAGGTTTTGTTCCGTCACAGCCGCCGACTAAAAAGATGTGCTTCAGGGCACCATCCTTTACTGCTCCAATCACCTTGTCTGCAACACTTAAAACAGCGTCTCTAGCAAAGCCAGTCATAACTGTTCCTTTATTTTCATCAGCTGCAAAGCCAGGCATTGACAATGCCTTTTCTATTACTGGTGCAAAGTTCAGGTCAGTTACATGCTGTACTCCTGGAAAACCAACTACTCCAGCGGTAAATATATTATCCTGATAGCTTTCAACAGGCTTCATAAGACAGTTAGTTGTCATGAGAATTGCTCCTGGAAATTCAGCAAATTCTTTCCTTTGATTCTGCCAGGCAGTACCATAATGACCGTAGAAATGGCCATACTTCTTAAGCTCTGGATATGCGTGGGTTGGCAGCATTTCCCCATGGGTATAAATATAAATGCCTTTGCCTTCTGTTTGTTTTAGAAGTTCTTCCAGGTCCTTCAAATCATGTCCTGAAACAAGAATACACTTACCCTGCTTATAACCCAGGGGCACTACTGTAGGTACGGGACTGCCATATTTTCCAGTATTGGCCTTGTCCAGGATTTCCATTGCTATTAGATTTGCCTCCCCACATCTAAGTGCTAAACCTACCCAGTCATTTAAGCCAAGGTTTGGATTTGAAAGTGAAGCCAGGGCTTCATGTATAAAAGCATATATTCTGTCATCTTCTTGTCCAAGTATGCAAGCATGGTTTGCATAGGCAGAAACGCCTTTAGACCCAAATAGGGTTATAAGCTGGAGGGACTTAATATCCTCCTGTGCTTCAAGGTCTACCGGCAGCCCTGCTTGTTCACCTTCTTTTATAAGTGAAGTCAGGTCAGCTGCCCCTCTCTTACCAGGTTCACCAAGCTCCTTGCCCCCGCCAGCATCCTTCACCTTTATTGAAAGCTTTTCAGTAAAATCTCCACACCTTTGAATATACTCCTTGAAGCGTTCCTCATCATAGTTCACATTGGTCAACGTACTGAATAAAGCTTCACATGTAAAACGATTTACCTCTTGATCAACAACTCCAACCTTTCTCCCTTCATGAGCCCAAAGGGAAAGCTCCTTGATAGAATGGACTAACAAGTCTTGAAGGGCTGCAACCTGAGGGCTTTTTCCACAAACTCCAGATACAGTACAGCCTGTACCCTTTGCAGTCTGCTCACATTGATTGCAAAACATGAATTAATCATCTCCTCTCAATTCAAATAATTTATCATATTAGATAATGTGGACCTTATTTGTCCACAAAATTTATGACTGAAGTGTATGGCTTGAATGAATTTAATTTCACACCCTTTTTACATGCTAGTCAATGTGTATCTTGCCATTGACAATATCTTCTATGGTTTCCCTGCTTAGCTCCTCTATAAGTCTTTCCTGTGCCCTATTTAACACCTTATGAACAGGGCAACTTGAACAATTAATACAATACTCCTTATCCGTTAAACATGGATTAATAGCCAGCTTGCCTTCAATTGCCCTTAACACATCTGCAATGGTAATCTCAG
>JAGXSK010000158.1 GCA_018333845.1 Clostridia bacterium
ATTGGAAACAAAGTTTATTAAAATATTGTCATTTCTAAATAAACCACTGCGAGCCTTCTCTTCCCACAGCTGGATTTCCTTCTCAGTCATCTGCTCTTTCTGCTCATCACTAAGTGGCGGAAAGGCCCTATAGGTCCTTTCTGACAATTTTTTGTTTACATCTTCAATAATTTCATTAAATTTTTCAACAAAGTCTTTAATTTGATTGAAAACTCCTTCCATATTGCCTGATACTCTAACACTAGCTGCTCCCTGAGCAAGGAGATTGAAGTTAATTCCTGTAATTGTAAAGGTATTGGAGGATTGGGTTAAGGGAGTTCCATTAAATGTAAAGGCTGCATCCTGGCCCTGGACAGATTCGCTAGTGTTAAAGAGCAGAGCACCAGCCAGAAATCCGAAGGGATTACCTGTTCCGTCTTCCACCAGGTTTTCCCCTGCCAATATATCCTGCAGTTCTATTTTCTGAGCTGCTCCAGTTTGTCTGCTCATTAGGAAAACCCGGTTAAGGTTGGCATCATAATTTGCCCCCACACCAAAATTTCTTTTGTTTATTTCATTAATAACATCATGAATAGTTGCCTGATTAACATTAAAGGTAAATGTCTCTGTCCTTTGCCCATCACCTATGGAAAAGGAAATAAGATTTTTATCCTCAGATGAATTGAGATTAAACTGCTGGGCCAAAAAACTTGCACCTGGGTTATGTGGATTAATTGTTCCACTTGTCTTGAAGGCACCTTTTGCCAGTTGGGCAACTTCCATGGTATAGATACCATCATTTGCTGCACCTGCAATACTTGCATTCACTGCGCCAGGGTTTGATGATACAGCATTTTTAACATTAAAGGTAGACTGAAGTTTAAAATTAAACATCTGATTTCTAAAACTAAATAGCTTTCTATTTAAAGCTCTAGAGTCTTCCTGCTTCCACTCAAGGAGGGTTTTTTGCCGCAAGAGCCTTTCCATGGGCATTCTTTCTGCACGCATGAGATCCTTCACCATCTGGTCAATATCCATCCCTGAAGCAAGTCCGCCAATTCGCATAAACCTATCACTCCCCTCTTTTATGCCTTGTCATCAACAATAATGCCTGCTGCTTCCCACATATAGGCTACTAGATCTAATATCTTTTCAGGTGGTATTTCTCTGATTATTTCATCTGTTGCCCTATCAAAGACCTTTACCATGATTTCCTTGGTTTTCTCGTGGATTGAAAATTCTAGTCTGGTATATTTACTCACATAGGACTTATTTGCCAGTTCAATAGCTTTAATAACTTGCTGTTCAAGATTTTCCCTGTCAGTATTGCCCTGCCCTCCATACTCCATAGAGGATCTCTTTGCCATATCGCTACTGGAAGCATCCTTGTTTCTGTGGACACTGGCCGCTGTTGGATGTAGGGCTTTTACAGGCCTTATATTTGGATCTGTAAATGTTGATATTTTCAATGCACCAACCCCCCATTATTTAGAAACTTTAAAAACAGTAAAATCTATATCTGCCTGGGAAGCACTTCCTGCCAACTGATTTTCTTTCTTAACTGCTTCTATAAGCTCTTCCCTGAATATGCCTGTTTTCCTGGGAGCTTTGATCCCAAACTTTACCCTGTTCCCTTCTATTCCCAAGACAACTATTTTAATATCTCCATCAATTATGATACCTTCATTTACCTTCCTTGTGATTATCAGCATAATTATTCACTGCTAGCCTTTAGTTCTTCTTTTGGTGTAAATAAAGGGTATTTTATATAACTTGGCATCCCATCTAGAACAACTTGCTTTGCTTTTTTCTTTTTAAGGTTTATGATAACTGGTGCCAAGAGGTTGGTAGTAGCCTTTTTAAAGCCTTCCTTTGGTACGGTAACTATAGTATGCACCAGCACATCCTCCTGTTGTTTTATATCAAGCTCATCCTTTAAGTTTTCATCAATATCAACGTAGAAACCTGGTTGGATTGAAAATGGGTCAATTAGCAAAAAAGATAAATCTGGTTCGTCAATGGATTGAAGCCAGTTAAAGAATGGATTGTTTTCTACTGGAATAATGATAAACCGTTTATTCTCTTCAAAAGCTAGAATGCCTGTGGAAAAAGCTATTATCTCTTTATCATCAATATTTATTTCACCAAAACGCCTGGTTTTTACCAGCATATTAGCACCTCATTTGAGTTTTATAATTACAGATGTATATTATTTTAGAAAGTCCAATAATGTGGGCTGCAATATCTGGGAGCCTGATTTGATGGCTGCATGGTAGGCTGCTTCTTGTACTGAAAAGTCAATCATGGCCCGGGCATAATCCGTATCTTCCAGCCTGCTGAGGATTCTAGTAAATTCATATTGGGAGTTCAAGCTTCTTTGCAGTGCTGTTTCCATCCTGTTGCTTTTGGCCCCCAGACTAGCCCTTTCAGAAAGAACACCATCAATTATAGCATCCATTTCACCTAATCGGTTTGAAATTCCAGAGGCATCACCACTTCTCATCATTTGTACCAATTCAATTAATGTTTCATAAACCTTGGATTTTATCTCTCCACCTTCTTCATATAACTGAAAAGCATTTTGTGAAGCATTTATGGTCATATTCACCCCTGGTGATACTTCATATTGAATCTTTGCAAAGTCACCCTTATACTCTATCTCCAGGGTACCGCTATTGTTTTTAAGTTCAAAAGGGGGCTTGGTTGTGTAATTACCCCCAAAAATATAGGCATCCCCATGGGTATTATTGGCTATCTGTGTAACTTCCTCTATGAGCTGTTTAACCTCATCGGCCAGTGCAGCCATTGCCTTGGTTGTTAAAGTTCCCCCTGCCCCGTAGACAGCCAGCTCTCTGGCCCGCTGCAGTACATTAGTCAAATTTCCTAATGAATTCTCTGATATTTCCAACCAGCTCATTGCATCACGCATATTCTTGTCAAACTGTTCCATTTCATCCAGGGCTGTGCGTATGGTCATAACCCTGGAAACTACTACTGGATCATCAGATGGACGATTGACCATTTTCCCTGAGGCAATTCTATTATGAAGTTTTTCCAAATAAAATTTGTTTCTATCTAGATTTTGCATAAAGTTGGCATGAAGCATTTTATTTGTTATTCTCATACTTTAACCTCCAATTAGGCTTTAAGGCCATTTACAATTGTTGCAGCAAGTTCATCTAAAACCATGATGTATCTTGAAGCTGCCTGGAAAGCTCTATGGTAGGAAATCATATTGGCTGTCTCCTCATCTATGGAAACCCCAGAAACCTGCTCTTTTCTATTGGTTAGTTGATTTACTAGTGTTGTCTGGTTTTGAATCATTCTCTCCGCTTCCTTGGTGGCCACTCCCACCTCTGCAACAAAGTTCTGGTAAAAGGTTTCAAATCTTAAATCTCCCACTGTACTGCTAATAAGTTTACCATTAGCATCTAAAGTAAACCTTGCATTTCTTAACTGGGCAATGGCAAGAGCATTTTCTCTGTTGCCGGGGTTAAAGGGTTCGCCACTATCCACCTTTCCTGCTGCAATAAAGCCAACATCCTTTTCAATGTCTGGATTTAAGAAGAGGTATTTTGCAGATAAGTAATCTTCCATTGCTGGATCACTAACATCTATAACATTTCCCAGTTCATCTTTGAAAACAAAGAAAGCAATTCCCGTATCATCTGGAGGCTCTTTTAAGTTTATACCAGATGAATGTATTTCATTTAATATCCTGGAAATGCCTTCAGCAAAGATGTCAAGCTTATTTTTGTAGTATGCTACCGAAGTACTGTCAGGACTGGTATCGTTGCCTGCCCGCTGAATTCCGAATACTTCTCCAGTATTAGCAGCTAAGGTATGTGTGTCATTAACACTATCCTGTACTGTAATCGCCAAGCCATTTCTTTCAAATTTTAAATGTCTTGATGCTAGACTTGGGTCAATTATATTCAAAAGAGCTGGAGCACCATTTATATCGGTTGTTCTAACTCCAACCGTTACCTCACCTGTGGCAATTATCCTGCCTGCCACCAGGGCTGTTACATCCTTTACTTCAATATCCATTAGCCTGGAGAGTCTATCAAGGAGAAGATCCCGTTTATCCAATAAATCATTGGGGTTGTCCCCGCCTGTTTTGATAAATTTGATCTGCTCATTAAGGCTGGCTATTTGTCTCAAAAGAGAGTTGGCATCATTGATAGCTATTTCCATTTGTCTATCCAGTCCCTCTTCAATTGTCTCAAGCCTTGCATAGCTGTGACGAAAGGCTTCTGCCAGGGCAATCCCAGTTTCCTTTACTGTGGTTCTTACAGGTGAGCTTTCAGGAAACTTGCTGAGCTCCTGCCAGCTGTTCCAAAATGCACTCATCAAGTTACTAATTCCTGTAGCAGATGGTTCCAGGAATACTGTTTCTATCTGGCTCAAGGTATCATGCCTGGTTTGCCACTCGTTTAACACGCCAGACTCAGCCCTTATCTGCCAGTCAATAAAATGATCTCTAATCCTTTTTACTTCAGATATTTCAACACCAGTTCCAAGCTGACCTGCACCCTTCCATCTATTATTTGAAGGTACTGGTATTGCAAAACCTGTTTGCATGTTAGCAACCTGACGTGAGTACCCTGGGGTATTGGCATTTGCTATATTATGACCTGTTACGGAGATTGCCGTTTGCTGTGCTCTTAATGCTTTAACACCTATATTAATTCCAAAAAATATTCCTCCAGCCATGTTGTGCCTCCTAAATGCTTTTATTTAATGAATTAGGTACCTGGGATCGTTCAATTTGACCGGACGCCCCATAGGTCTTTGGGCTTTGTGGTTCTATACAGTCCATTATTTTCTGCACATACTTTAATGACTGCTTTAAAAGCAGTCTTGACAGGTCATGGATTTCCTCCAGTTTTTGATGGTTTTCCATGATGCTATCAGAAAGTGCCTGTAATTCCTTTTTATCTTTTTCTGGAAGAGTTGAAATAATATCCGACATCTTAATTTCATTTTTATTAAGGATTGAACCTACCTCATAAACTAACTCTCGACGTTTCTTTTCCTGAAGGGCTAGATTTTTGCCGAGCTTTTCCTGCATGACATTAATATCATTTATATTTTGTATATCATCTATTTCTAAGGCTTCAACCTGTTTTTCACCAATCTCTACAAGCTCTAGGACTAGCTTGTTTTGCTCTTTTAAACATTCTATAATTTCTTGGATACGGCTGTTTAAATCTACTGCCATAATTTCCACTCCCAGATTATATATTTTCAAGCATACTCTTTGCAATATCCTCAGAGGTTACTTTGTATTCGCCCTTGTCAATCCTTTGCTTTAATCCATCAACCACATCATTTCTAATATCTGGCAAAGAATTGGTTTTCTTAACAAGCTCTTTTATCTTTTTAGCTTCGCTGGAAATCTCTATTTTGTCACCCTGAACACCCCTGGAAGTCTTGCTTTCTTTTGCCTGCTTTTGTTGCTGTGACTGGTATAATTGTCCTGGATTTATACTTAAAGGTCTATTTATTTTCATAAGTTCACCACCTAACCGTTATTAGGGTTTTACTTGTTAAAAACACTACCCTTTTATTTAAAAAGAAATGTTATTACTACTATCGGCAAGTTTTCAAAAAACTTTAGTTTCTAAAGAAAAAGCAGGGAACAATAAAAAAGAGAGGATTTCCTCTCCAAGTTAAAAATTAAAGTCAGGTTTTAATTCATTATAACAGGTTTAATATCTGGTTATTATACTTACTATTTCATTGCCCAGCTCATTAAGGGGCAGTACTTTGTCAGCTATCCCTGCATCCACTGCTGCTTTGGGCATTCCATAAACTATACAGGTTTCTTCATTCTGGGCCAGGATTAGCCCTTTTTGGTCCTTTAAACTTTTTAGACCTTGAAGCCCATCGTTTCCCATGCCAGTCATTATTACACCTAATACCTTTGGACCCAGGACTTCAACTGCAGATAGCATCATTACATCTACTGAGGGCTTGAAAAGGGTCTTTATAGGGGAATGGTCACTTAGACTAATTTGCAGGTTACCTGACTTTTTGGTAAAGGTTAGCTGGTGGCCAGCTGGTGCAATAATTGCCCTGCCAGGCAGCACCATGTCCCCATCCTCCCCCTCTTTTACTTCTATTTCACACAAGTCATTTAATCTTTTTGCTAACGGTCCGGTAAATCCCCTTGGCATGTGTTGAACTATAACAATGCCGCAGGGAATGTTCTTGGGTATCTTGCCTAGTAAAACCTGAAGTGCAGTTGGTCCCCCTGTAGATGTGCCCACTGCAACCAGTTCAATGGAACTAGATTTTAAAATTGTGATTGTATCCCTTTGGGATGGCTTAATAGCTATAATTTTGGGCACCTTTACGGGCTGGATAGTCCTTTCACGATTTTGTGGGGAAAAAGGTTTTGTTTGGATTGAGCCATTAAGGGAGCAAACTTTTTTCACCGAAATCTGTGCAGCAGTTTTGACAGTGTTTATGAGTTCAGAGGAAAGCCTGGTAAGCTCTTGCCTATTAACTGGTTTTGCAACAAAATCAACAGCACCCAATGAAAGTGCCTCTATGGTCTGCCTTGCCCCTGCAGTTGTTAGAGAACTAAGCATAACCACTGGTACAGGATTTTCGCACATGATGAGCTTTAATGCAGAAAGGCCATCTAAACCAGGCATTTCCACATCCATGGTTACCACATCAGGGTTATATCTTTTTATTTTTACAAGAGCATCTTCTCCATCTCTAGCATAGCTTACCACTTTAAGTGATGGATCGCTCTCGAGCATTGTAGTAATGACCCGGCGCATAAATGCCGAGTCATCAACAATAAGCACATTGATTTGTTTAACAGACATTAATCATCCATCCTTGTGTGTTCCATCATTCCTCGAATATCAAGAATCAACGCTACTGTTCCGTCTCCCATAATAGTTGCTCCCGCAAGGCCAGGTATTTTACCTATATAATCTCCTAAAGTTTTAATTACTATTTCCTGTTCTCCAATTAGGCCATCCACCATGATACCTACACGTTTTTCAGAAAGGCCCACAACTACCACAGAGTGCTTTTCCTTATACAGTTTTTCCATTTTCAAGTCCAACAGGCTTTGAAGGGTGTAAAGGGGAAGGACATCGCCCCTGACAATGGCAACCTCTTGTTTGGCAACAGTTCTTATTTCGTTTACAGGTATATCTACAATCTCAACCACATTTGCAAGGGGAAAAGCATACACCTGCTTACCTAGCTTAACCAACAGGGACCTATTGATTGCCAGGGTCAAGGGGAGTCTAATTGTAAATTTTGTGCCTTTGCCTGGGTTAGTACTTATCTCCACCATGCCATTTATTCTTTCAATATGATTTTTCACTATATCCATACCAACTCCCCTGCCTGAAACGCTGCTGACAGTTTCAGCTGTGGAAAAACCAGGCGTGAATATAAGGTTTAATGCTTCTTTCTGGGTAAGACGCTCCGCTTTTTCTTCAGTAACTAACCCTTTAAATAGGGCCTTTTTGATAAGCTTATCAGGGTCTATTCCCTTGCCATCATCTTCAACTGTTATGATTATTTGATTTTCCTGATGAAATGCCTTTAATTTAACAGTACCCTTTGTTTCCTTGTTTGCTCTTTTTCGCTCCTCTGGCAACTCTATTCCATGGTCAATGGCATTTCTTAAAAGGTGAATAAGGGGATCACCAATTTCTTCAATTACAGTCCTGTCAAGCTCAGTCTCCCTGCCTTCAACTATAAACTCAATTTCCTTTCCTGCCTTTTGTGCTAGATCTCTAACCATTCTTGGAAAGCGGTTAAATACCTGTTCAATGGGAAACATCCGGGCTTTCATGATCTCTTCCTGAAGATCACCAGATATTCTACCTATATGCAATGATATTTCTTCTAGTATTTCTAACAAATCTTCGGTACCATATTTGGCTCGCAGACTTTCCTCAACATCAGCCAGTCTAATCCTGTCAATTACCAGTTCTCCAACAAGGTTCATAAGATTTTCAAGTCTTTGGACATCCACCCTGACTGTCTGATTGGTCTTGATAGTTTCCTGCTTAACCTCAGCCTTCTTCTGGACAAATAGGGTTGTGACCTTAGGGTTTTCCTCTGCTGCTTTAACAGGATCCCCATCCCTAGTGTCTAATTCAAAACCCAATTCCACTTCTTTTACCTTTACCCTATCAATCTCACTGACACTTTTAACGATGTTTTCTATTCTATCTTTATCTTCTTTGGTAATAATAACCATTTGAAATTCCAGATCAAAGTTTTCTCCTTCAATATCTTCAGTAGATGGATGGGTTTTAATAATCTCCCCTAAATCTTTTAGGTTATTATAGACTATATAAGCTCTGGCAGCCTTCATCAGGCAATCTGGAGCAAGGGCAACAAATACTTGCCATACCTTGAAACCCTTTATTTCTGCGGTTCTTATGAGATTTTCTTCTATCTCGTCAAATTTAATAGTGCCCTCAGTCTGCCATTTATGTACATTACTAGAAGATAAGATATTGGAAGCAGCAGTTTGTGCAGTTGCTTCTTTTGTTTCATTAACTACCCTTTTACCGTCCATTACTGTTTTTAGCTTTTCAATTAAAACTGAAACATCCAGTTCTGAATCTTTGCCGCTAGTAATATCCCCCTTTAATTCTTTCATCATATCCAGGCCCTCTAACAGCAAATCAATGATTTCTGTTGTGACTTCAAGCCTACCCTGGCGCAGTAAGTCAAGAACATTTTCCAGGGAGTGGGTCACTTCTGCCATCTTGTCAAAGCCCATGGAAGCAGAGGAGCCTTTTATTGTATGTGCTGCTCTAAAAATTAGGTTTAAAATATGCAAATCATCTCTATTTTTTTCTAGAAGCAGGATGTTTTCATCCAT
>JAGXSK010000159.1 GCA_018333845.1 Clostridia bacterium
CTATCAGTTATAATTACAGCCCTTGTCCTTCTGCCATATGTAGCATCTACAAGCATTCCCTTTTCTCTAGATTCCTGAATAATTCTCTTAATAGGTGCTGACTCTGGACTCACAATAGCAATAATTCTATTAGCAGATACTATGTTGCCAAAACCGATATTAATTAATCTAATAGACATTGATTTCCCCTCCATTAAGAATATTTTACTCAATGTTTTGAACCTGTTCTCGCATCTTTTCAATATTTGTTTTAAGTTCTATAACCAGGTTGCTGATATCATAATTATTACTTTTGGAACCTATTGTATTTACCTCTCTATTTAATTCCTGAATTAAAAAATCCAGCTTTCTGCCAACAGCTTCATATGATAACAGTTCCTTATCCAGCTGTTTGAGATGACTTTCAAGCCTTACTATCTCTTCGTCTATACTCATTTTGTCAATCATAATTACCACTTCCGTCAATAAGCGATTATCATCTACTTCCCAACCAGCCAGTACATCCTTTAATTTTTTTGACAGCTTTTCTTGATAATCCTCTATAACCCTTGGTCCCTTTTCCTTTAATTGTTGACATGAATTATTAATAAAGCCAAGCTTTTCAATAAGATCTTTATAAAGCTCAAACCCTTCTTTTTCACGCATCTTAACCATTTGCTCCAGGGCATGAGTCAGGGAGTTTTGCAGCAGGGACCAGTACAGGTCTAAATCCTCTTCTGGCTCCTCAATACCCAATACCTCTGGCATATTTGCAACATCTATAGCCCTAATTTTTTTAGCAACAGGCAACATATCAGATATTTCCTCTAAAGCTGAATAATAAGCTTTAGAAAGGGCTTTGTCAAGCCTTACTTGTCTTTTTTGTTCCCCTTCGTCTTGTATCCTAACATAAACATCTATTCTACCTCTAGAAATTTTTTTCTTTATTTCTCCCCTGATTCTTTCTTCTAGAAGAGCAATATTTCTAGGCATTTTAATTGCTATATCCAAAAACCTGTGGTTTACTGATTTCAATTCAACTATCCATTTTCTACCTTCGCCACTAGTTTCCCCTCTACCATACCCTGTCATACTTTTTATCACAAAAATTCCTCCAAGATAAGATCTTTCACCTATTATAACACCCAATATTCACTAGACCAAATGATTTTTAAAATTCAAGTGTATTTAAGTGTATTTAAGTGAATTAAGTATCTTAGCCACCCAGATATGCCAATTTTCTGTTCATGGGCTTTATTAAATAATGGTGAATTGCTGCAATATAGGTTTTCCATCCAGCTACAAGGAGTATTACTGACCAGTGAACCCAATTTAAGCTTGTAGTTTGAAAAATTGGCTGTAAAGCAGGCAGATATATTACCGTCAACTGCATTAATGTAGAGCAAGCTACAGCCACAACCAGAGCAGGATTTGACAATATACCAACCTCAAAGGGAGAATACCTTTCAGATTTACAATGGAACACATGAAAAAGCTGAGAAAAAACCAGGGTGCTAAATGCCATGGTTCTTGCTAAAACTATATCTCCATCTCCAAGGTGCAGTGCCAGCCAGAATACAAACAATGTGGCTGCACCTATCTGCAAACCCCTTACAAGAATCTTTTTCCCCAGTCCATTGCTAAATACACTTTCCTTGGGATGTCTTGGTTTTCTTAACATTAGGTCTTTGTCATTATTATCAACACCCAGGGCCATTGCTGGAAGGCCATCTGTAACCAGATTCACCCATAGTATTTGGATAGGGATGAGGGGCAGGGGCATTCCCATTAAGGCAGCAAGGAACATGACCATAACCTCACCCACATTACAAGACAATAGATAGCGAATGAATTTACGAATATTATCATAAATTCCACGGCCCTCTTCAATGGCTGCTACTATTGTAGCAAAGTTGTCATCAGCTAATACCATGGCAGATGCTTCTTTTGTTACGTCTGTTCCTGTTATGCCCATGGCTACTCCAATATCTGCCTCTTTGACAGCTGGTGCATCATTTACCCCATCGCCTGTCATGGCTACTATATGACCATTATTTTTTAAAGCCCTAACTATTCTCAGTTTATGTTTGGGGCTTACCCTGGCATATACATTTATACCATCTACTTTTTTCTCCAGCTCTTTATCACTCAATCTGTCCAGTTGACTTCCATCTACTACAGTTTCAGATGAACTGAAGATTTTCAGGTCTCTTGCAATGGCTTCTGCAGTAACCCTGTAATCTCCCGTAATCATAACAGGTTTGATGCCTGCCTGCTTGCATGCAGCAATTGCTTTTATCGCACTAGCCCTGGGAGGATCAATCATGCCTGCAAGACCAACAAACACAAGATCAGCTTCTACCTTGTCGTCATTGTATTCATCCACTACTGGCAAATTTTTGTAAGCCATTCCAAGAACACGCAGTGCTTTACTGGCTAACTTGATGTTTTCATTGAGAAAGTGTTTTTTGAGATTTCCTGTAAGGGGCTCTATTTTCCCCTTTATCAATATACGAGAGCAGCTTTGCAGGATAACCTCTGGTGCCCCTTTTACGTAGGCTATTTTATCACCATTGGAATTTTCGTAAATAGTGGACATTTTCTTTCTTTCAGAATCAAAAGGAATTTCGTGGATTCTTTTTTCTCTTCTTTCGACAGTTTCTTTCCATATTCCTGCTTTAGCCCCTAAAACAATTAATGCACCTTCAGTAGGATCTCCGTTAATTCCCCAGCTTCCCTTTTCCTTATCCATTCTTATTAAACCATCAATATATATATGGCCCTTCTGCAGTTTTGAATTATTACAAAGCACACCGATTTTTAGCAGCTGCACCAGCTCTTCATGCTTTTGGTAATCTACCTTAGCCCCTTGTTCTAAAATATCCCCCTTTGGGTCATACCCTTCTCCAGTTACACTAAATCCATTACTAGCTGTAACAATTTTTTTTACAGTCATCTGGTTTTGTGTTAACGTGCCTGTTTTATCCGAGCAGATTACAGTAGCGCATCCCAGTGTTTCAACAGCTGGCAACTTTCTAATAATGGCTTTTCTCTTGATCATTTTCTGAACTCCAATAGCCAGGGCAACTGTAACTATAGCAGGCAGGCCTTCTGGAATGGCTGCTACCGCAAGACTCACGCCAGCCAGGAACATTTTATAAGCTGGTTCTCCCCTTACAATTCCAGTAATTGCTACAACTGCACAGATAACAAGGCAAAGGGCAACTAACCATTTACCAAGGCCATCAAGCCTTTTTTGCAGGGGAGTTTCTTCTGTCTTTACAGACTGAATAAGTCCGGCAATCTGCCCCATTTCTGTTTTCATGCCCGTGGCAACAATAACTGCTGCCGCCCTGCCTCTGGTTATTGCTGTACCCATATGTACCATATTATTTCTGTCACCTAAACCAAGATCACATTTTTCTATGGGGTCAATCTTCTTTTTTACAGGGTGGGACTCTCCAGTTAAAGCTGCTTCCTCAACTTCAAGACTGGTTGCCTCAATTATTCTTGCATCAGCGGGCACCTTGTCACCTGTTTCTAGAAAAATAATATCCCCCGGAACCAGCTCAGAAGCCTTGATTTTTTTCCTAAAACCATCTCTTAAAACAGATGCTTCAGGAGCAGTCATGCCCTTTAAAGCTTCCAATGATTTTTCTGCCCTGTACTCTTGAAAAAATCCCAGTACAGCATTTACAAAAACTATCAAGAGTATTGTAATAGCATCTGCATATTCTTTTAAGATACCAGAAATCATTGTAGCTCCTAGTAGAACTAGCACCATAAAATCAGTAAACTGACTGATGAAAATTTTCCAGGGATTAATCCCGGCTTTTTCTTCTAATGTATTTAATCCATATAAAGACAATTTTTTTTCTGCCACAATGCTATCCAGGCCTTGTTCTTTATTTGCTTGCAATACTTCTAAAACCTTTTCACAGCTTAGCTGATACCATTTATACTCCCCCATAATAGTCATCTCCTCTACCTTAATATACCGGGACAATACAACATGTCTTGTTTTAAGGAA
>JAGXSK010000160.1 GCA_018333845.1 Clostridia bacterium
AATGACCTTCCAGAAGATCTGGTTTACCAAATGACCAAGGTTATGTATGAACAAACAGAGCAAATTGCCAGAACCCATGCAAGGGGAGACCAGATTACTTTAGATAATGCTACTTTAGGCATTGACCCTGTTCCCTTTCATCCTGGAGCAGCTAAATATTTTAAAGAAAAGGGTATTCTTGAGTAAATATGAAACTGTCTGCCAAAAAGAGCACCTTAACTGGTGCTCTTTGCCTGAAAATGCTTATTATTATAGTTGTTGCTATTTTAACATTTAATTATTTCAATGATTGGACAGTACTGCAAATAGTCAATCATAATACAGGTGAGCTTCTATATGAGAAAAATCTAAATGTTGGTGATCAAATAAAACTTAAATATATACATTCAGTCACAAAGCAGCCTGTATACGAGATCTTTGTGGTGTACGATAAAAGTACATTGGTATTAAAAGAAATGCTTTATGATTCCTTTGGATCAAATCTTCCTGTAGGACCTGAGACAACTGCTACAGAAACCACTAAATTCATAGTGGAAGAGAACTATTATCGAATAGTTTATGAAAATAGACGTTTTGACGTCATTCCTTTAAGGGTGGGCCAGGTAATTGCAGACCATACTCTAATTCTTAAGGATGAAGATACTATAAGACTATTAGATATTGTTGAAGGAGGTGCTTATGTAGAAATCTACGTTAAGCCGTTAATAGGAAGCTTTTGGAAAGGAAGGTGGCTTAAGATTGACTAACAAAACAGAACATGACAAGATGAAGATTGAAGCTAAAATGAAAAATCTTCTATCAACTGAACATAATCAGGAGCTAATAATTGAGGATGATATAGATACAGAAGAAATTCTAGAAAAATATGATTCAGGCTATAACTACCGTAAAAAAGTTCCTTTTTTCTGGAAATGGTTTATTTTTTTAACTACCATATCCTTAAGCGTATTCCATTTATACACTGCAATATTGGGAACTTTACCGTCTAACCAGCAAAGGGGATTCCATCTCGCTCTTGCTTTAGGACTAATTTTTTTATTGTATCCAGCAAATAAAAGGGATAAGCCAAAGGTTGGAGTAACTAGCTGGATCAGCACTTTAGTATTACTTGCAATTGTTATACTATTTTTTGTGGATGGTAAAATTAAATTACCTCTAATGGCAGCTTCAATAATAGTAATTCTGCTCATACACATTTCCAAGTTCTTCAGTAAAAAATATAAATCCATTCCAATTTCCGATGCTATTTTAGGCTTTTTAGGCTTCGGGGTAGGTTTATACCATTTCTTTTTTTACCAAGAAATAATAAGTCGTGTAGGAATGTATAATCAAACAGATTTTATAGTAGCAGGTACTGCTGTTCTACTTGTGCTTGAGGGCGCTAGAAGGGTTATTGGCATGCCAATTGTTATGGTTGCTGCATTTATGCTGTTTTATGCTCATTACGGCCCCCATTTGCCCTTTTTGGATCATAGGGGATTTAGTGTAGAGAGGATTATTTCCCACTCTTTTTTGAGCTTGGAAGGCATATTAGGCATACCTATTGCTATATCAGCAACCTTCATATATTTATATATGATGTTTGGAGTAATATTACAAAAGACAGGTCTAGAGGAATTTTTTAGTGATCTGGCAATGTCCATGACAGGATGGATGACCGGGGGAACAGCAAAGGTAGGGGTATTGACAAGTGTTTTTTCTGGTATGATTACAGGGAGTTCAGTTGCTAATACTGTTGGTAATGGTGCATTTACAATACCGATGATGAAAAGATCAGGATATAAACCAGAATTTGCTGCAGCAGTTGAAGCTGCTTCATCAACAGGTGGTCAAATAATGCCTCCTATAATGGGTTCAGCAGCTTTTTTAATGATCGAATTTACAGGCTTGCAGTATGCACAAATATTAAAAGCAGCAATTATACCTGCACTGCTGTTTTTTTTAGCCCAGTTTATTTTTGTTCACTATGAATCAAAACGTATTGGAATTATGGGTGTTCCAAAAAGTCAATTAGCAAGTCTTTCAAGTTTATTACTAACAAGAGGTTATCTTTTGATACCTATTATAGCTATAATTTATATCCTATCTGTGGGCAGATCTCCAATACAGGCTGCCATGTGGGGAATTTATACAGCATTAGGAATAAACCTGATTGTCATGCTCCTGGCCTTGATAGTAAAAAAATATGATAAAGTCAAATACAAGCTAACACTAATTGTTTTCTTAGAAATTTTATCTGAATCTGCCAGAAAAGCATTACCTGTAATTGCTGCTTGTGCCTGTGCTGGTATCATTGTGGGCGTTATTACATTAACAGGGCTGGGGCTTAGAATTGCAGGAAGCATATTACAGTTAGCCCAAAATAAACTCTTTTTAACAATGCTGTTTACAATGATTGCAAGTATTATCCTTGGTATGGGCTTACCTACTACTGCAAATTATGTTATCACAGCTACAATGGCTGCTCCAGCATTACTGGCCTTTGATACTGTTCCAATAGTAGCAGCTCACCTATTTGTATTCTACTTTGGAATAGTAGCTGACATAACTCCTCCAGTTGCTTTAGCTGCTTATGCAGGTTCAGGTATTGCTCAAAGCAATCCTTTTAAAACCAGTATAATAGCTGTAAAAATAGCAGTAGGAGCTTTCCTTGTGCCTTATATGTTTGTACTCTCTCCAGCACTGGTACTTGAGGCAGCCTCTGTATCTAAAACAATTCTTGCAATATGCACAGCAATTTTAGGAATGCTTTGTATAGGTACAGCAATGGCCGGATTTATAGAAAGAAAACTTTTCTGGTACGAAAGGGCCCTTTTGATATCTGCAGGCTTGAGTTTACTCTACGCCCATTTATTTACTGATTTATTAGGAGCTGCGGTATTCTTATCAATTTATATTTCCCAACTTTTATATACAAAAAAGAGAAACAGAAAAAATGAACCATCTTTACCTGTATGAACTGGGCTGACAGTCAATGAATTACCGATTTTAACACTACCTATCCATAAAAAATTAATAAAATTACTTTCTAAATAATATTGACAATTTAACTAAATAGATGTATAGTTTGTTGTAATTTAATAAACAATCTTATTTAGAGTGGTGGAGGGACTGGCCCTATGAAGCCCGGCAACCCCCTGGGGGAAGGTGCTAAATCCTGCAGCTTAAAAAAGCTGATAGATAAGATGGAGTCAAGGATGTCAATAGCCTCTTCTTATCGAAGAGGCTAATTTTATATCACAAAAGGAGCGATAAACCATGAGCAATACTTTTAATTTTAACACAAAAGTACTACATGAGGGGCATGTTCCAGACAAAGAAACCCTGTCCAGGGCAGTGCCAATTTACCAGACCACCAGTTACTTATTTGAAGACACTGATCATGCCGCTAGACTTTTTTCCCTGAAGGAGGCAGGAAATATTTATACAAGAATAATGAATCCTACCACTGATGTTCTTGAAAAAAGGGTAGCTTCTCTAGAAGGCGGGGTAGGGGCTCTAGCAGTATCTTCAGGTCAGGCTGCAATTACCCTTGCTATTCTAAATATTTGCAGCTCAGGTGATCACGTTGTATCATCCACAAGCCTCTATGGCGGAACCTTTAATTTATTTGCAGTAACTTTGAAAAAACTAGGCATTGAAGTAACCATGGTCAAGCCTGAAGTTGCTGAAATGGCTGGAGCTATTACTGCAAAAACAAAGTGTCTATATATTGAATCTATTGGCAACCCCAAAATGGATATTCCTGATATTGAAGCTCTAGCAAAACTAGCCGAGGAACATAACATACCTCTAATAGTGGATAATACCTTTGCCACCCCATATTTATGCCGTCCCTTTGAGTATGGGGCACATATAGTTGTACATTCTGCAACCAAATTTCTTGGTGGACATGGTACATCCATTGCCGGGATTATTGTAGATTCTGGCAAATTTCAATGGAATAAGGAAAAGTTCCCTGAACTTGTTGAACCAGATCCAAGCTACCATGGGGTAAGCTATACTGAAGTATGTGGGCCAGCAGCGTATATAGTTAAAGCACGTGTTCAGCTTTTACGAGATATAGGATGCAGTCTCAGCCCTTTTAATTCCTTCTTGCTCCTTCAGGGAATTGAAACCCTTCACCTTAGAATGGAAAGGCACAGTGAAAATGCTTTAACAGTAGCAAAACACCTGGAAAACCATCCCCATGTAAGTTGGGTGGACTATCCCGGCCTTAAGAGCCACCCATATCATGAGCGGGCCCAGCACTACCTTCCAAGGGGCTGCGGAGCTTTAATGACCTTTGGCATAAAGGGTGGAATTGGAGAAGGCAAAAAGTTTATTGACAATCTAAAATTATTTTCTTTGCTTGCCAATATAGGAGATGCCAAATCTCTAGTTATCCATCCAGCAAGCACAACACACCAACAGCTAACTGTAGAGCAACGATTAGCTAGTGGTGTGAGTGATGATTTAATTCGGTTGTCAATAGGAATTGAAGATATACAGGATATAATTAATGACCTTGATAACGCATTAGAGGTTAGTCAAATATAACAAATAAAAATTTAAAATTTTATAAAATTCTACTTGCACCCCCTTAATGGGGGTGTTATAATGTCTATCATGTATGGATGTTTGTTTTTAAGACATGGACATCAAGGGGGTTTGAGGATATGATGTCAAAAAGAGACAATGATGAACAAAAGTTTT
>JAGXSK010000161.1 GCA_018333845.1 Clostridia bacterium
GAGGATATTAGAAGAATTTGTATTAGGAATAGAAGAAAAAAAATTTGGATTATGGCTTCTATGCTGGGTGCTCCCATTCTCAGGGAGCTTTTAAAAGACATGGATGCAGAAGCAGAGGTTGTGGAAACAGAAAATTTATTTTTTGGCGGCTCAATTATGTGTGCAGGCTTGCTGACAGTTGAGGATTTTCTAATGGCTTATGAAAAAATCAGAGCTAAAGTTAAACAGGGTGATGCTTTAGTCCTGCCAGCCATAGCCTTTGACCAGCAAGGCAAGGATTTAACAGGATGTTTTTATCGTGAAATTGAGAAAGCAACAGGTATAAGTACTATAATTCTTTGAATAACACCAGGACTTTCCATGGATAACCATGGACTTTCAAAGATAATTAAGGTAAGCTACTTACATTGGCAGGTTTTTGAGAAAGTTAAAGTTATTATGAATGTTAATTAAGTTAATAAAAGAAATCTATAGTTAATTGTCGAATACCAGATTTTATAGGTTTTTTCCTGGAAAACCTATACCTGCTTTATGTAAAATATTAGTATATATTTAATTTTACTAGTAGTTGTAATCTATAATAAATTCAGTAAATTTTGGGTTTGGAAAATGGGAGGAGGTAAAAACATGTGTCAATGCTGCTGTTCCAATCAGACAGTTGTTGATCCTAAAAACCAACAACTAGAAGAGGTACTAAAAAATTACAGCGGTAAAAAAGGAGCGCTAATACCAGTACTACAGGAGGCGCAGGATATATATGGGTATCTTCCAGAAGAGGTCATGGTGGAAATTGGGAATAAGCTCAGTCTTCCTGTAAGCAAGGTCTATGGTGTAGCTACTTTTTACGCTCAGTTTCACTTAAAGCCAAGGGGTAGAAACATCATTAGAATTTGTTTAGGAACTGCATGTCATGTAAGGGGAGGAACCAAGATTCTAGAAAAATTAGAAGAGATACTGCAGATAAAAGACGGTGAAACAACGCAAGACTTGGAATTCACGTTAGAATCAGTTGCTTGTATTGGGGCTTGTGGTCTTGCCCCTGTAATTATGATCAATGACGATACACATGGCAGGTTAACTCCTGATGCTGTTTCTAAAGTGATAAAACAATATCAGTAGGGAGGTGCTCTTGAGTTGGATAAAAAACGTGTTCTGATTTGTGCTGGTACAGGCTGTGTTTCTTCTGGCTCCAGCAAGGTTGAAGCCAAACTAAAGGAAACAATTAAAGAAAAAGGGCTGCAGAATGATGTTCAAGTAGTCATTACTGGTTGCCACGGCTTTTGTGAACAGGGTCCTCTTCTAATTGTAGAACCAGAGGATTTATTTTATTGTCGAGTAGAAGAAGCGGATATAGATGAAATTGTTGATAAAACACTAGTAAATAATGAAGTAATAGATAGGCTATTATTTGAAGATCCCCAGAAAAAAGAAAAAGCTAAAACTTTTCATGACATTGATTTTTACAATAAGCAGCAAAGGCTTGTATTAAAAAATTGTGGTCATATTAATCCTGAAAATATAGATGAATATCTAGCCCAGGATGGGTATGCTGCGTTAGAAAAGGTTTTAAAAAATATGAATCAGGTAGAAATCATAGAAGAAGTTAAAAAATCCGGCCTCAGGGGAAGAGGTGGTGGTGGATTTTCCACAGGTTTGAAATGGGAATTTACTTATAAAGCTCAAGGTGATAAGAAATATGTGGTTTGTAACGCGGACGAGGGTGACCCTGGTGCTTTTATGGACAGAAGCCTTCTGGAGGGGGACCCCCATACCGTTATTGAAGGTATGCTTATTTGCGGCTATGCTATTGGAGCGGATGAAGGCTATGTATATGTTCGAGCTGAGTATCCACTGGCAATAAAGAGGCTGCAAAGAGCCATCAGCCAGGCTGAAGAAAGGGGCTACCTTGGGACTAATATTCTAGGTACAAACTTTAGCTTTAAACTGAATATTAAAGCTGGTGCAGGAGCATTTGTTTGTGGTGAAGAAACTGCCCTGTTAATTTCAATAGAAGGCAACAGGGGAATGCCTAAAGTAAGACCTCCCTTTCCTGCTACAAAAGGCTTATGGGATAAACCTACCACAATTAACAATGTAGAAACCTTCGGTAATATTCCGGTGATTTTTAGAAGAGGTGCAGAGTGGTTTGCAGGTATAGGAACAGAAAAAAGCAAGGGAACAAAGGTTTTTGCTTTAACGGGTAAAGTTAATAATACAGGCCTGGTGGAAGTTCCCATGGGGATTAGTATCAGGAAAATAATCTTTGATATAGGCGGAGGTATCAAGGATAATGGCCAATTTAAAGCCGTACAGATTGGCGGACCCTCTGGTGGATGTATTCCCTCAGAACTTTTAGACCTGCCAGTTGATTATGATTCCCTGACACAAGCAGGGGCCATGATGGGCTCAGGAGGGCTTGTCATCATGGATGAAAAAACATGTATGGTTGATCTGGCCAGGTTCTTTTTGAACTTTACACAAAAAGAATCATGCGGCAAATGCACGCCCTGCAGGGAAGGTACCAAGAGAATGCTTGAGATACTAATCAGGATAACTGAGGGTGCAGGTAGTCTTGAAGATATAGAAATTCTAAAAAAACTAGGTAAAAACATTAAAAAGACTTCATTATGTGGATTGGGCCAGACAGCACCAAATCCGGTGCTTTCAACTTTAAGATACTTTGAAGATGAATATTGGGCACACATAAATGAGAAGAAATGCCCCGCTGGTGTATGTAAAGAACTGGTAACCTACAGGATTAATCCTGACCTTTGTAACGGATGTACTTTATGTGCAAGGAGCTGTCCTGTTAATGCAATTACAGGGGAAAAGAAAGAAGTTCACTTTATTGATCCTGATAAATGCACAAGATGTGGTGTCTGTATTACCAGGTGTAAAAAAGGCGCTATATATTTAGCTTAAAAACTAGTATCTATTAGACTTTTCACTTTCTGGGAGAGAAATATTACTAAAAAGGAGGGTTTCTAAAATGGGTAATGTATCCTTAACTATCGATGGGAAACAGGTACAGGTGCCTTCAGGAATTACAGTTCTTGAAGCGGCTCGCCTGACAGGAATAAATATTCCCAATCTATGTTACGATAAGGAATTGACCAGTCCTGGGGCCTGTCGTTTATGTGTTGTTGCCATTGAAGGCGCAAGGAATTTACCTGCTTCCTGTGTTACAGAAGTATGGGAAGGCATGGTTGTTAATACTGCAACGCCAGAGGTTTTAGAAGCAAGGAGAACAATTCTTGAGCTGCTTCTTGCAAATCATCCTAATGACTGTATGACCTGTGAAAAAAGTGGTGAGTGCCGCCTTCAGGATTATGCTTATGAATATGGAATTAAAGAAGTGCCTTATAAGGGTGAAGTAACTTGTCATGAATTTGATGATTCAAATCCCTTTATATTTAGAGATAACAATAAATGTATCCTTTGCGGCAAGTGTGTTAGAGTTTGTGATGAAGTTGTGGGAAGACATATTTATGGATGGGCAAATAGGGGTTTCCAAACTAGTGTGGTTCCTACACTAGGTAAGGATCTTGAGAAAACAGATTGTGTTTTCTGTGGAAGCTGTATATCTGTATGTCCGGTAGGTGCTATAATTGAAAAGGATATGATGGGCAAGGCGAGAAAGTGGGAAGTAAAAAAGGTGAAAACCATCTGTCCATATTGTGGTACAGGATGTACAATTGAACTTAATGTTAAAGATGGAAAAATCCTTGGGGTGACCTCCTCAGAAGAAGGTGCGGTTAATGGAAGGGCCCTTTGTGTTAAAGGACGATTTGGCTATAACTTTATTCAGCATCCAGACAGGTTAAAAACTCCGCTGATTAAGGAAAATGGCGAATTTAGAGAAGCAAGCTGGGAGGAAGC
>JAGXSK010000162.1 GCA_018333845.1 Clostridia bacterium
TTAGTGATTTTGCTGCAATAACTGAAGAGGATGCAAAAAACATGACAGGGGTTTTACCAGGCTATACAGGACCTATAGTTTTGGATGGAGAAAGGTTTGCTTGTATTGGAATAACTGGAGATCCATTATTAGTTAAGCCTCTCCAGGAATTGGCTTCAATAATCGTAGTTGAGGAAATAAAGAAGTCCCAAATAATTAATCTGGTATACAGCCAGATACAAAACATCTCTGCAGTTATCCAAGAATTAACGGCTAGTGCTGAGGAAATAGCCTCTTATACAAAAGAGACAGAAAACGTTAGCCTTAAAGCTTTGGAGAAGTCCAACAATACCAATGAAATAATAGAAATTATTAGAACTATAGCTGACCAAACCAACCTTCTAGGTCTAAATGCTGCTATTGAAGCCGCCAGGGCAGGCGAACATGGACGTGGTTTTAGCGTTGTAGCAGAGGAAGTAAGAAAGCTATCTGCTAAATCCAAGGAATCAGTAAACAGCATAAACCAAACCATTATTGAAATCCAACAAGTAATAAATGATATATCAAGCATAGTCAAACAATCAGCTGAAATAACCCAGCAGCAGTCCATGGCCTTGCAGGAACTTTCAGAAAGCATGGTAGAGATCCAAGAGGCAACAAATAAGTTATTGCAAAAGTAATAACTTATTTCTGACCTGCATAGGATAGGATTTAGTGGTACTTAGTCCCCGGATAACATAGAATAGAGAATAGGATATAAATAAAGGATAAAGGATAAAGGATAATAGTAGTCAATATTGGACTTTTTATATGCTACCAGGAAGGAAGTATAAGTACCACAAGGTGCGCGACCCAAGTTTTGTTTTATGACTGTCTAAGAGGATGTGAAATGATGGATAGATTCAGCGTTAGCATTGATCATTTAAGAAATGTTTGTGACCCAGATTCATTGGGCTTTAAAACCACAAAAGATGTAAAAAGATTGGAAGGTATTATAGGTCAGGAAAGAGCAGTAAAGGCAATGAATTTTGGTTTAAGAATAAACAATAAAGGCTATAACATATACATGGCCGGAATAAATGGAACAGGAAAAACCAGCTATGCCAAATCATTGGCCTACAATGTAGCTTCTAAAGGGCAGGTGCCCAATGACATATGTTATGTATTTAATTTTAAGGAAATTGATAGACCTATTGCCATTGAAATTCCTCCCGGAACAGGGGAAAAGTTTGTTGCAGATATGGATGAATTAGTAGAAGCTGTTAAAAAGGGAATTTTAAAAGCTTTTACTGGTGAAGAATTTGATAACCAAAGAAGACTAATAAGGGATAAATATCAAAAGGATACAAGTGAATTATTACAGGAGCTTGATAAAATAGGCAAGGAAAAGGGTTTTGTTGTACGCCAAACATCCAAGGGTTTAGTCAGTGTTCCCTTGATAGATGGTAAACCAGTAGACCAGATTGCTGAAGAGTTAATAACAGAAGAGATCACAAAAGAAATACAAGAAAAAATTCCAGAAATGCAAAAACTTCTTGACGAGGTAACAAGAAAAATAAAAGCATTGGAGAAAGAAGCGTCCATGGAACTCATTTCCATAGAGAAAAAGATTGCCATGGCAGTAATTAAGCCTGAAATAGACATGGTGAGAGAAAGGTATAAAGATTACTCAAAGATACTATCTTATCTAGATAATGTTGAGAAGGATATGGTGGAGCACTTAAATGTCTTTAAGATAAAAGAGGAGGATCAATCACTAAATCCTTTATTACCCTTGCAAATGGAGAGTCATCTGAGCAAATACAAGGTTAATCTTTTTGTAAATAATGCTAATCAACAAGGGGCTCCTGTAGTATGTGAGACTAATCCCAACTATTATAATTTATTTGGCAAGGTTGAAGGCAAGGCCAGCCTGGGTGGAATAAGCACAGATTTTTCCATGATAAAATGTGGTTCTATCCATAAAGCTAACGGAGGTTATCTAATAATACATGCCAAGGAGATTTTAAAAGACCCCTTTGCCTGGGATGCCTTAAAGAGAACCTTGAAAAACCAGGAATCAGTAATTGAAAATATTGGAGAGCAGTTCAAAATATTTCCAACTGCCACAATTAAGCCAGAAGCAGTACCTATTAATGTAAAGGTTATTCTAATTGGAAGCTCATATATTCAACAGCTGCTTTACAACTATGATGAGGATTTTAGCAAGCTGTTTAAAATCATTGCCCAATTTGATACTTCCATGGAAAGAAATAAGGACAATATACTCATGTTCTCACAGTTTGTAAGTTCAGTATGCGAGCAGGAAAAACTTAAGGAATTTGACAAAACAGCCGTTGCCAGGATTATAGAGTTCAGTTCCAGACTAGCAGACCATCAGATAAAGCTTTCAACAAGATTTAATGAAATTGTTGAAATTGTGTATGAAGCAAATACATGGGCTGAAATGGAAAATAGCCAGGTTGTAAAAGCATACCATGTTGAAAGATCAATAGAAGAGAAGATTAACAGGGCAAACCTGCTTGAGGAAAGAATACAGGAAAACATAATTGATGGACAAATTCTTATTGAAACAGAGGGCGAGGTTGTTGGCCAGATAAATGGTCTTTCAGTATATAATCTAGGAGACTATTCCTTTGGAAAGCCTTCAAGAATTACAGCCAGGGTATTTAAAGGAAAGAAGGGTCTTGTAAACATTGAGCGAGAAGCAAAAATGAGCGGGAAAATTCATGATAAGGGTGTGCTTATTCTCTCGGGATATTTAGGTGGAAGATATGCACAAAAATCACCTTTTAGTATTAGTGCAAGCATTTGTTTTGAACAAAGCTATGGCGGTGTTGATGGAGATAGTGCATCCTGTGCCGAGCTGGTCGTGCTGCTTTCAGCTCTCACAGATATTCCAGTTAGACAGGATCTGGCTATTACGGGATCAATGAATCAAAGAGGGCAGGTTCAACCTATTGGAGGGGTAAATCAGAAGATTGAAGGTTTTTATAAGCTGTGTAAAGAACGGGGCTTTACTGGTACGCAGGGGGTAATAATACCCAAACAGAATACTGTGAATCTAATGCTTGGTAAAGAACTTGTTGAAGACTGCAAAGCAGGTAAATTTCATATATACTCCATCTCCAGTGTCGATGAAGCCATAGAACTCTTAACTGGACTTTCACCAGATGACTTTTCTGATAGGGTCCAGACCAGACTGGAGGAATTTGCCAGAGATCAGGATGTAGAGTAAATTAAAAGCCCTTATACTTCCAGGCGGATGCATAGGGGCTTTAATACTATACAGGCAGCAGGGTGCTTTCATGAATCCTTGCATTTGATATACTAGGGTTATTCTCGTCAGATATTAAAGCTTTAATAGGAATTCTAAGTTGAACTGTGGTTCCTTGATTGGTGCTTGAACAAATTCTCAAACCATAGCTTGGTCCATAGAGACTAATGAGCCTTTCATGTACATTGCTTAAACCTACTCCATTTCCAGAACCATAGCCTGGTTGCAGAACTAGATGAATTTTCTCTTCAGGAATGCCAACACCGTCATCATATACCATCATTACTAGAGTATCATCCACCATACTGGCGGATATTTTTAAAGTTCCTCCACCTACCTTGGGAGTTATACCATGCTTTACAGCATTTTCTACTATAGGCTGAAGGCTAAGGAAGGGGATCTTTGTATCAAGGAGGCTATCGTCAATATCCTGGATAATTTTCAAGGAATCTTCGAAACGTGCCTTTTCCAGGGTCAAGTA
>JAGXSK010000163.1 GCA_018333845.1 Clostridia bacterium
TTTATAAAGGCAGTAAGCACTATAAAGGTAATTGTCATTAATTCTAGACCTACATAGAATGTTACAAGGTCACCAGCTGATACCATCATCATCATACCAAGGGTAATGAATACAAGCAGTGAATAATATTCTGACTGGTAATAGCCCAGTTTTCCTATATATTCAAAGGAGACTAATACCACAAGAATAGCAGATATTAATACTAATTGTTTAAAGAAGTTGGCAAAGGGGTCAATAATATACATGCCCTCTAGAAATCTTTCATTAACCCCTTGAAACATAATGGTTGATAGAAATACCAGTATTAAACCAGCCAGGGTAATATGGCCAAAACCCCTTGTTTCAGTTTTAGGTACTAAAAGCCCTAAAACTAAGATTAATAATCCAAGAGCTCCTGCAATTAATTCAGGTACTAAAAGATATATATTCATTCCCATTAGAATATCCCCCTTATAGCAGCTGCGGCTTCAATTTTTTCTACCAGGGGTTCAACTCCAACGTTAATCAGATCAATCAAGGGAGCAGGGTATACACCAAATAGAATTAGTGTACCAATTAGGACAACCATTGGTATCATGCCCACACCCCTTGCATCCTCTAAATGATCCCACTCTTCTTTCCTGGGCCCAAAGAAAGTAAACTGAACAACTCTTAAAACATAGGTAGCGGTGATTACAATACCAAGTATACCAAGTATGGCCAGGAACCTGAAGGAGATAAAGCCAAAAATAACCTGATCAACCGAGAAAGCACCAAGGAATATCAAGAATTCGGCTACAAAGTTATTTAGTCCAGGCAGACCCAGCGATGCTAGACCAGCTATGACAAACCCTGCAGCAACTCTGGGCATTTGATGAGCCAGGCCACCAAATCGTGCAATTTCCCTGGTATGAGCCCTATGGTAAATATGGCCAACGAGAGCAAAAAAGAGAGCAGTCATAATACCATGGGCAAACATTTGTGCAACAGCACCATCCAAGCTCAAGGTATTCAGTGCAGCTATACCCAATAAAACATAACCCATATGGCTAACACTAGAATATCCAACAACAAACTTTAGATCCCTTTGAACCATGGCCACAAGAGCACCATAGACCACGTTTACTATACACAACAGGGCTATTACAGGAGCCCAGTATTTGGCCCCTTCAGGGTAATAGAAAATCCCAAGTCTTATTAACCCGTAACCACCAAGCTTCATGATAACACCAGCATGCAGCATACTTACTGCTGTCGGTGCAGCGACGTGACCGTCTGGTGACCAGGTATGCAATGGCCACATTGGAACCAAAAAGCCAAAACCAACAAGCATTAAGAAAAACGCAAATTTCTGGAAAGCAATGTCATATGTGACAGTTCCAAGAACCATCATATCTAGTGTGATAAAGCCTAAATGTTCTGGAGCTGCAGCATATAAGAAGGTAGCTATTATTGCAACTAATGCAAATACACTACCAATCAACAGATAAAGTGTCAGCTTCATTGCCGCATATTCTTTTCTTGTACTACCCCAAAGCCCAATAAGCACGTACATTGGAATTAATGCTACTTCAAAAAAGAGGTAGAAGAAGAATAAATCCAGGGCAATGAATACTCCAAAAACACCAGTAGTTAGAATCAGCAGGAAGACAAAGAATTCCTTGATTCTGTTTTGCATGTCCCATGAAGCAAAGACACCTGTGAATATAACTAAACTAGTTAAAAGAACCATTGGCAGACTCAGTCCGTCTACACCAACAGCATAGTTTATTCCCAGATAATCCACCCAGGGAATACTTTCCACAAATTGCATCCCCCCAATACTTTTGTCATACAGGACAAAAATTGCAATGGATAAAATCAGGGATACTGAAGCTGAAATTGCTGCTGTAATTTTGATAAGTTTTTCCTCTTTTTCAGGTATTAAAAGAATTACTAGAGCCCCTACTACCGGTGCCAGCATTATGACAGATAAAACTGGAAAATTCATTTATATCCCTCCTAACACTGGTATTGCCATCCATATTACCAGTAAAATTACGGCAATAAAGATAACCAAGGCATAGTTCTGCATGTTACCAGTTTGAATAAACCTCATTCGAGCACCAGCACCTCTGATACCGTCAGAAATACCATGGGCTGTGCCATCCACCAGATTCTTGTCACTCCAGTTAAAAGCACTTGAAATAACTAATACAACCTTATCAAAGAACCATTGATAGATTTCATCAATGTAATACTTATTTTCAAGAAGTGTATAAACAGGCTTGAATCTTTCTTTGATTTTCTCGGCTGGAATAACCTTTTTGTAGTATATCAGCCATGCCAGTAGTATACCTGAAAGGGCAATAACTGTGGACACAACCATTATCATTAAATCTGGAACAGGGTGATGGGGATAGCCATAGTAGACATAAGCCCAGAAAGCTTTTTCCAAAAATGGGGCACCAATAAATCCTGCTGTAACTGAACAAACTGCCAGGATTATCAGTGGAACAGTCATGGCTGGAGGAGATTCATGGGGCTCATGTTCTGCTCTTGATTCACCAAAGAAGGCTACAAATATCAGTCTGAACATATAAAATGCTGTTAAAAAGGCCACAAATATCGCTAGTATATAGAGTCCAGTGAAACCAGCATCTCTGGTTACCAGGAGTATTTCATCCTTACTCCAAAACCCTGCCAATGGAAAAATTCCAGCTAAAGCCAGGGCCCCTATAACAAAAGTCCAGGTAGTTATGGGCATTTTCTTGTTAAGCCCGCCCATTTTCCAGATATTATTGCTGTGAACTGCGTGAATCGCACTGCCAGCACCCAAGAACAACAAAGCCTTGAAAAAAGCATGGGTTGTAAGGTGGAACATACCTGCAGTTACACTTCCCACACCTAAAACCATTACCATGTAGCCTAACTGGCTTAAGGTTGAGAACGCAAGTATTCGTTTAATATCTGAATTAACTATAGCAATGGTTGCTGCAAATAATGCAGTAAAACCACCCACATAGGCAATTACTAACAAAGCCACATCAGAATGGGCAAATAAAACAAATTGGCGGGAAATCAGATAAACTCCAGCTGCAACCATTGTAGCAGCATGTATTAAAGCACTTACTGGTGTTGGACCCTCCATTGCATCAGGCAACCAGACATGCAATGGGAACTGGGCACTTTTTCCAACTGGACCAATGAATACAAGTATGGCTGCAACGGCAAGCATTGTGGTATTGGCATAAGCTGGTATGGCGTCAGCTAGTTCTCCAAAATTGAAAGTGCCAAACATTAAAAAGAGGTAGAAAAATCCTAACAGGAAGCCAAAGTCAGCAACCCTGTTGACAATAAAAGCTTTTTTATTGGCTTCAACAGCTGAATGCTTTCCAAAATAAAATCCAATTAAAAGATAGGAACTTAAACCAACTAGTTCCCAGAAAAAGAACATCTGAAAGTAGTTATTTGCAACTACCAAGCCCAACATTGAAGCAGAAAACAGGGAAAGGTATCCGAAATATCTTGAGAACCCTGGGTCCCCTTCCATGTAAGCAAGAGAATAAATCTTGACCATTAAAGCAATGAAACATACTACTATCAACATTACAGCTGTAAGGGGATCTACTAAAACTCCCGCTTCAATTGTCAACCCAGGCAAAGATAACCAGTTAACTGAATACTCCACGGGACCTTCCATGGTTACTCCATATAGCAATACTTCAACTGCAATTCCCATGGATATGATTAGACATACGCCCATGGTAATTATAGATAAAAGGGCACTAAATAGTTTAAATTTCTTTGTAAGAAATGCTATGAGCACAAAAGCCAATAATGGCAAAATTGGCAAAAGCCATGCTAGTTCTATCAATCTTCTCACCTACCTTTTCAGTTAACATCTACCATTTTAACCAATCAATATTATCCACATTAGTAACAAGTCTTTCACGGTATATCTTAATGATAATTGCCAGACCAATTGCTACTTCTGCAGCAGCAACAACAATGACAAAGATTGCAAAAACAAAACCCATGGCTGCATCAGGGTTTAAAAACCTATTAAAAACAACCAGATTTATAATAACTGCATTTAACATGAGTTCAACACCCATTAAAACAGCAATGGCATTTCTTTTTGCCACTGCACCATAAAAGCCTATGGTAAATAACAGTGCAGCAAGAATCAAAAAATGCTCCATACCTATACCTGTCATTGTTTTTTGTTCCCCCCTCTCGCCAACATGACGGCTCCAACCATTGCAACCAGTAACAGAATTGCAGCCCCTTCAAAGGGGATAACAAAATCTCCAAACATGTCTATTGCTATTAATCTGACAGTACTGCCCATCTCCCCGGCAACTGCAGG
>JAGXSK010000164.1 GCA_018333845.1 Clostridia bacterium
ATCAATATGCTCTATAAGCAAATCGTTATGACTAGGAGCATTCCGTTTCCCCTGTCGCTTCCTGCTGCTCCGACTGCGCTGGATGAAATGGATGCCTCCGCATTTGACGCAATTATGCAAAATGGATTGAACGAGGCAAAGGCTGACCGTTCCCGTCCTGCTTCTGAGGTGCTTGCGGATTTAAGACGGGGATTGTAATTTATGGCGGATAAAACGTATATCGTTAAAATCACCTCGCAGGCAGAGGAACAGTTGGAAGGGCTTAGCTTCGTTTGAAGCTAAGCCCTTCCGTGTTATTTCAAAGCAGACAGTTAAATTACTGCCAGCCTCCGAAATTACCCATGGTTAAAATCTTATACCAAAGGACCAGGCAATAATCTGCCTGGTCCTTTATATTTCTCCTTTTCGTACCTTTTCTATCAAGTCATTTACCTTATCCTTAATTATATCCCTGGTCTGGCGATAGCCTTCAATAGGACCACCAGAGGGATCCTCCAATCCCCAGTCAGTCCTATAGCTGCATGGAATAAAGGGACATTCTACATTGCACCCCATTGTTATGAGTATATCTACTTTGTTAGGAATGTCACTTAGAAGCTTTGGATAGTGACTGCTCATATCCACTCCCGCTTCTTCCATAACCTCTACAGCTAAAGGCTTTACTTCTGGGTATTCTTCAGTTCCAGCAGAATATGCATCTAAAGCATCTGCTCCTAATTTTTTGGCCCAGCCTTCTGCCATCTGGGAACGGCAGGAGTTGTGTACACAGACAAAGGCAACGGTTTTTTTCATTGTTACTAAGCCCTCCCAATATCAAATTTAGTTAAATCTTGTAACAATCTTTTTACTTTATATTCCATCTCATTTTGCATTCAGTCATATTTACCATTAGTATAATAATTTATAGCATGAATAATATACTGCCTCCTATAGCCCCCGTAAGAACTATTATTAATGGCTGCAGTTTCCAGTACTCCAGCATGCCAAAAAGGACTGCCGCAAAAGCAAAATCTAGCGGCCTATTAATTGAACTAGTCCATATAGGATCATACAAGGCTGCCAGCAATAGTCCCACTACAGCTGCATTTACTCCAGTTAATGCCCCCTGAACCTTTGGATATTTACGGAGACTGTTCCAGAAAGGCAGTATCCCCAAGATTAATAAAGCTGCTGGGAAAAATACTGCCAGGGTAGCAATTATTGCTCCTGACCAACCTGCCGTTACAGCCCCTAAATAAGAACCGAAAGTGAATAATGGTCCGGGAACAGCCTGGGCAGCCCCATACCCGGCAAGAAACAGCTCCTGGCTAACCCATCCTACAGGTACTACTTCTCTTTCTAAAAGGGGTAGTACCACATGTCCCCCGCCAAAAACCAGGGCACCAGCCCTGTAAAAGCTATCAAACATGGCCATGGCCTGGAAAGAAAATACCTGTCTTAAAATAGGTAAAACAACCAGTAAACTGAAAAAGAGGGCAATACATACCATGGCAAACCTACGGCTTATAGATAAATTGATACTAGATACATTTGGTATAACTTTATCTTTATAAAGAAAAACTCCAGTTACTGCAGCTGCAAAGATTAAAAAAACCTGGGTAAAAGCTGTATGCCATAAAAGTATTATGATGGCTGTAATAATTGCAATTGTAGCTCTGTCTCTATCCGGGGTCAGCTTTCTACCCATGCCAAGGACAGCATGGGCGACTATTGCTACAGCCACTATCTTTAAACCATAGATGAAACCTGTATTAGCCAATTGCAGGTTTTCAAGGAATAGGGCAAAGAAAACTAAAATTAGAAAAGAAGGAAGGGTAAACCCCAACCAGGCAGCAACAGCTCCCATGACCCCTCCCCTCATGGCCCCAATCCCCATACCCACCTGGCTGCTGGCAGGCCCGGGCAGTACCTGGCATAGAGCCACCAGATCTGCATAACTCTTTTCATCTAACCATTTACGCCTCTCAACATATTCATTATAAAAATATCCCAGATGGGCTATTGGACCTCCAAAGGATGTAAGGCCAAGTCTTAGTGATACAGTAAAAATCTCTGCAAGCCCGTGCAGCCTGGTTGAATTGGCTTGATTCATGGTCATCCCCCATTGCGCGCTTATTATTATCAACTTTCAATATGGTTTATTGTTATTACAGTGCATATGATACTTATGTAATTACAATTCACAAATTCTTTCAACCTATTGAAAGTTCTACAGAACAGACACTTTTCCTTTGGTATTGTAAAAACTTAACCTGGTCTTAAACTATTCTTAACTTAAGTACTGTTTCTGGCCAGCACAAGGGTAAAATCTACAGTTATCTTCTTAATTTCAGAAGCAATGACTTTATCAAGCCTGTCTTTTGGTACTCCCCAGGATAATGGGGTCATTCTAGTAATCTCTTCCAGCACTTCCCTGGTTACAGCAAATTCATATTTAATTTGCTCCATGTTTATAATGTTAAAGCTGCTGCTAAAATGCTTTATAACCTGCTCATTGGAGTATGCTTCCTTGTCAGTTTGATCATAAAAAACACTTCGTAATTCCCCTAGATAATCAGTTCCAGGAACAACCTTAAGCAGCAAACCATTCCTTGCCAGGATTCTTTTGAATTCCTTGTAGTTAGAAGGAGATAGTATATTAAGGATAATATCTACCTTACCATCCTTTATGGGTATTCTGGCAAGGTCAGCCACGCACCAGACTATATGATGGTAGTTTTTAGAAGCTATTTGTATTCCTTCCCTGGATATATCAATACCAATACCCGTTATATCTCCCCATGGAGGCTTTCCTGAGTTTTCGAGATCAGCCAGAACCTTTGCCAGGTGGGTTCCCTCTCCACAACCGGCATCTAAAATTTTTATGGACGCAGGCTGAAAACCAGGTATGGCTTCTAAAATTAAACTACTTATCCTTTCTAGTAAGGGTTCAAAGAAGCCCCTATCGCAAACCTGCTTTCTAGCTTCCAGCATCTCCTTGCTATATTCGTCTTTTCTTGAGCCTGCTAGAAGGTTAACGTAGCCCTTTTTTGCCAGGTCAAAGGAATGGTTGTCTGTACAAACCAGACTCCTGGTTTCATTAATTCCCATGTCTTTGCCACATATTGGACATTTAAAAAGGCTGACATTGTCTATAAATTTTTGCTTGCGAAGGAAATTGACCCCCTTGCTTGACATGGGTATCACCTCTTTTAGCAATTATGATCTTAATATGGGTCTGGCTTCCCTTATCCAAGGAACAAAAAATCTGCACAATTAAAATGGACTAACCAGGGCTGTTCCTTGTCTTTAATGGACTTCCATAAGTCCCTGCTAACTTCCATTTCTATATGCTGCTGCCCCTCTATCCATTTCTGCCCTTGCATTTTTGGATTTTCGTGGAGGTATAAATACAAGATTACTGTATAGGGAGATTCCTTTATACCGGCAAGCCATGCTGGATAAGTATTTTCCATCAGCTTATCAACAATTCGGAGATGGCTTGGCCTCATTCCCACATAAGCAGTATTTTCTGGAACATCCTTATTAACCTTAAATCGGCATTTCCAGTTAACAGCCTCTACCTCATTATTTGCCTTGATTTTAATCTGGCTTAAATTACTGCAACCTGTTAAAACAGCTGCAGCATGGGTTTCAGGTTTATAAAATACCTTGTCTCTAGAACCCTGCTCAACGGTTTTTCCTTCTTTAAATATGACAATCTCCTTGGAAATACGATATGCCTCCTCAATATTATGGGTTACAAATATGGAGGCACCTTGATAATTGGAAAGAATGGCTAAAAGCTCGTACTCCATCTCATTTCGCAGCTGGCTATCCAATGCTGAAAAGGGCTCATCTAGTAAAATAATATTTGGCTCAAAGGCTAATGCCCTTGCTAGAGCAACCCTTTGCTGCTGACCCCCAGATAATTCATGGGGCAAACTCTTTGCATATCCTTCTAACCTAACCAATTCCAGCATTTCTTTGGTTCTTTGAACTTTATATTTTGTGTCTCTATTTCTCAAACCAAAGGCAATATTGCCCTCGACAGTCATGTGCTTAAATAGGGCATAGTTTTGAAATACATAACCTGTTTTTCTTTCACTTATGGGAACATTGATACCCTTTTTGGAATCAAAAAAAACACAGTCATCTATTATTATTTTTCCTTCATCTGGTGTCATTAATCCTGCAATACACCGCAAGGTCAGACTTTTTCCCGAGCCCGAGGCACCTAAAAAACCTAAACTATACTTGTCAGTATGAAAGGAAACATCAAGGTTAAAACCCGGCAATTGTTTTTTTATATCTACAAGTAAGCCCATAATTACCTGCTCCCACGTATTATTCT
>JAGXSK010000165.1 GCA_018333845.1 Clostridia bacterium
ACAGATTTTGGATGTCTAACTAATAGGATGTGTACTCCAGCCTGTAATAAAGAAGTAGCTGTAACAGTTTCCCATAAGATACCTCTATCTATTACATTACCCCATTCTGGAACAACAGCATTAGCTTCTTTTGTTTTCCATGATTCATAACCTACCGTTGCTATGATTGGCATTGCAAGGATTTTATCTCCCTGTAATGCACCTAATCTAGCTCTTTCTAAAATAGAATATGCATATTCTATTCCATATCCAAGGCCACCAATAGTTGGGTCAATAACTATTCTGTTAGCAGGAAGGTTCATTTCAGTAATTAAAATGTTTAATTGCTTGCAGATGTTGATATCAAGAGGCGAACGTGCAATAATGTTATGCTTATGGACCATGCATGCGGCTGTAAGGGTTTTGTAATTGCCCTGTTCAGCTACACCTAAAAGAAGATTCTCACCTGCAGCTGCTTCAGCAACAGCTGGTAATACTTCATTATCCTTTTCTTCCACTTCGCAGCCTGAAACGATTAGTGGTACACTTACAGTCTCAAGTACCTTTTTTACTATTTCAGCACACTTTTTTGAAGAATGATTAGCATCGTCAGGATGAGCGCCATCCAATTTAAGGTAAATTAAATCTGCTCCAAAATCCTCAACACACTTTTGGGCCCATTCTGCAGGATTACCCCAAACATCACTTAACTCATTTTTTAGGGTGTCACCCCAACGTGGAACCATGTCCTGAACTTCCATGGCTACAACAGGCTTGTTGGGAAATTCACCTTCAAAGTGAAGGAATGGTAATGCAGAATCCCCACCAACAGTGATAGTATGAGAACGGGTACCACCCTGTTCTTTAGTAGCGCCGATTGTTACTTCTATAACTTTAGAAGGGTTTCTATCTTTTAATATTACTACTGCCATAAACTTCTCTCCTTTCTAATAATAAAAAACTTATTATTTAAAAACAGACTTATCGAGAATCTGTTTAATGGATTGAACTGCTTTACTGTCATCTGACAAGTCAAATAATGGTTTTGCCTGCAGGTCAAAATCCATAACCTGTTCGTCCATTGGGATGTAACCAATAAAATCTAATCCGGTCTTTTCAATCTCAGGCATCAAAGTATCCAACTGTTTTTCATTAATAATCTTGGTGATTACAAGGTAAACATTGTGGATTTTAGTTTGAAGTGATTCTATAAGCTCTTTCACCCTGCCTGCAGACCTAATACTCCTTACTGAACTATCACTAATCACAAATAGGTGATTAACCTTTTTAATGGTACCCCTGCTTATATGCTCTAGCCCAGCTTCATTATCTACTACCACATAATCGTAATTTGGGGTTAGTTTGTCCATATTACCTTTTAAAATATCATTTGGATAACAGTAGCATCCAGGACCTTGCGGACCTCCCATAACTAGTAAATCCATATGTTTGGTTTCAATGATAGCTTTTGAAAGCATATATTCAATAAACATATGTTTACTCATTCCCTCTGGTATAGCTTTGGGGTCCTTGGTTGCTTCTAATATTTCTGAAATGGCTCTATCTACCTTTAAACCTAAAGCCTCATTAAGGTTAGAATTGGGATCAGCATCTACAGCAAATATGGTTCCCTTATTGGCATTTACGAGATTTCTAATTACCAGGGCTGCAAAAGTGGTTTTACCTGTTCCTCCCTTACCTGCTACAGCTATTGTTACAGTCATGGTGTGGATCACCTACCTATTTTATAAATTAGCGTGTAATTCAACTGAAGGAAATAGCTTTAAATCAGTATGAGGTAAGAAAATGGCCTGCATAAACTCATCCATAAAAAGATTGCCTACTGAAAGCTCTAAATATGTCATCATTTTACCAATGATCTCAGCATGATTCCATGCCTCCTTGGATATTAAAGCCAGCTCCGCCCCCTTTAAAGAGGTGTTACCAACAAATTCATACTTTTCAATTGGCAGGTCTGGTAATAAGCCTATTCTAATTGCATCTGAAATATTTAAATAGTTGCCAAATCCTCCAGCAATCAAAATCTTATCAATTAATTCAATCTCTAACTGTAATGTTTTCAATAGACTTTGAATACCGGCAAAAACAGCACCTTTAGATCTTATTAGATTTTTAATGTCATTTTCAGAAATATAGATATCCTTACCAATACCTGATTCTTCTTTCCACACAAGAATGAAAAGCTTATCGTCATGGGTAATCTGTACTCTTCTGGATTCTGTATCTTGGAAAGCACCTGTCCTATCTATTATTCCTACTTGATGCATCTTAGCTATGCAATCAATTAAACCAGAACCACAAATACCAGTTGCCTTAGCTGAATCTATTGTACTAACCTTAACCTCAAAGGTATCTTTGTCAATTTCTACCCTTTCAATAGCTCCCTTCATGGCCCGTGTTCCATAAGTAATGCCGCCACCTTCGAATGCTGGTCCAGCAGAACACGCACAGCTGATTAGCCAATCCTGATTACCCAATACTATTTCTCCATTAGTACCAATATCTATAAAAAGAGTAAGCTCCTCTTTCTTAGAGATGTTTGTAAAGAGTACGCCCGAGACAATGTCTCCTCCCACATAACTTGCTACTGCAGGAAAACTATATACCAGTCCTTCAGGGTGGATATTTAATCCCAGTTCTTTACCCTTAACTACTGGTGTAAAGGTTGCAGTAGGAACGTATGGTTCCAATCGAATATACTTTGGATGTAGACCCAAGAAAAGATGGGTCATGGTTGTGTTGGAGGAGGTAACCATTATCCCTATGTCATTATGGGAAAGGTTGTTTCTAGCTAGCAATTTACTTATTAAATCATTAATGGTTTGAATGACAAGATGTTGCAGCTCCTCTAATCCATTTTGTTCCGAGGAACAATGTATCATTCTAGAAACTACATCATCGCCTAGCTTGGCTTGACGATTATATGTTCCTAATTTATCAATGGATAAGCCTCTCTCCATGTCAACTAGGCTGGCTACAACTGTAGTGGTGCCAATATCCACCGCAATACCGTAACAAGGTTTTATGTCATGTCCAGGTTCTACGCGAACTATCTCATAGTCCCTGCCATTATATGCTATAGTAACAGTAACCTGCCAGTCGCCTTTTCTTAAAGTTTCAGCTAACTGGGAGAGTAATGGTAGTCCAATTACTGGCTTTTTGATATCAGCTTGTTTAGATAGTTCAGCCTCTAATCTTGATGCATCACTAATAATCTCAGTTAGATTGGGAGCATCCATGGTAAGCTGTATTTTTTTGCACAAGGGATCTAGAGTATACCCATTTAATATGGGTATGTTTTTTTCTGCCAGAATACCCTGTTTATCTTCTAGTAAAACTTGATGCTCATCTAATCTAGATTCTAGAGGTATTTCTACAGTCAAGTTATCTTCAACATATGCCTTGCAGGCTAGAATGAAGCCAGCTTTTCGGTGTTTTTGGGGTAATATGCTGGAAAATTTTTCATTATAGAGGTATTTACCTTGAATAACCTTTACCTTACATCGACCACAGGTGCCCTCACTACCGCAAGAACTCTTTATTCCAATACCTGCAGAGTTTGCAGCATGGAGTAAGGATTTGCCAGCTTCTACTTCTGTTGTAATTTGATCTGGGATAAAGGTCACCGTATATTTCATTTAATCAGCTCCTACGCAAATTGGCTTTTAGCAAAAGATGGTATGCCCGAAGCTTCTCTTGGGCCAACTATAACTTTCCATCCAGAAGCATCTTCAAGCTTACCACTAATAACAGCAACCAGGCCAGGAATAACGACTTTTCTATGGCTTATTTGATCTTCAATACCTATTTTTTTAAGAACTGCAGCTATTTGCTCAGGTTCATATTTGCCAGCTGAATATGCAGTTAATACTGAAGTTCCATCAGTATTTATTGGAATAATATATGAAGGAATCTTGCTGGCTTCAACTTCACCTTGAACTGTATAGAAGGATAATGAGAAGTTAGTTGTGATATAAACAGGTGAATTTTCATTAACTTCACCCACAGCATAGACTTTTTCTTGAACTTGAATTGGAACCTGTGGATCTGTATATAGGTTCTGTCTCCAGGACATTAATGGAACCATATGAGCTGGATCAGCTGTATTCAATACAACCAGGCTTGCATATCTACCTGTTAATGAAACTGCTTCAACAACTTCCTGTAAAGGTTCAGCAGATCGAGTAAAAGCCATTACAGGGTAACCAAATGGTCTGAATTTTTTCTTGATAGCCTGGCGACGAATCTGTACAAAATTAGCAATGGTTTGGGATAGATCTCTGCTGCCTGGATCTAAAACTAGCTGTTTATGTCCTAAGTTAACTATTTTTTGAACCAGGTCAGCTAAAGCATCCAATCCTTTTGCATATACAGCTAGAGGAACATTTTTCTCCTTAGCTAAACTAGTCATTTCTTCGTAGTTTTCTTCTGTAGCTGCGTAAACCAGAGGTTTCTTATCAGCTGCAATGCTAAGAGCCTTTCCAATAGCAGAGGCATTTTTAGACATTAAAACTAATGGCATATCTGTAATGCTATTAGCTACCTCAACGGCCTTTACAAATGCGTCTGCATTACCTGATTCATTATCAATGGCTACAAACTGTACTTTGTAGTGCATACCAACTCTTTCAATTATTAAGCTGTTAATAGCCTTAACCTTCTCACTAATTTCTTCTTCTGACAAGTTATCACTAACCTTTATGGCATATGCAGTTTCATGGTAAAACTTCTTATCATGACGGAATAGTTCTGTTTCGTCACCCATTTCCACAACATAATCCCCTGTGCCAGCTTTTACTAAAGCAATTGGGGGAGCTGATGCTGATTCTAACGCTTCCCTTGCTGCATCACTTACATATGGACAAGCATCCAAGGCTGCTTTACCACTTGCAAGATTCATGGCAAACGCTAGGCAAGTTGGAGGTCCACATTCTCCACAATTCTTTTTTGGCAGTTGTTTGTAAATTTCCAAACCTGTTAAGCCCATAAACTGATCTCCTTTCTAAATTAAAGTTGCATGATTAATATGTATTTATTGTGATTGGGTGCCGTTAAAAACAGCACCCAAAAATTAATTACATTAATGGTTCCATGGTTAGTGCTGGATGTCCTTTTTCCTCGAGAAAGGGAAGTATTTCATCAACAGTAGTTCCGATTGTCTCATCTGCAATTTTGTCGATGAAGTCTTCTCCAAGGCCTTCTTCAACACTTCTTTTAACAAAGTCATCCCTTAGGAATTCTTTTAAAGCTTTTGGCATCCACACAATTCTTGCAATACCACCGTCAGCGGTAATGAATTTTCTACTAACTATATAACTCTTGCCAATGCCCATGAACCCAGGTGTTTGAACCCCTCCGCCAATCATACCAGCTAGTGTGGAGAAGGTCATGCCACAGGGAGTATCACCACTATGCTCACGCATTGTAATCATGATACCATTTGCCTCTGGAACAATTGCCATGATAGCTTCAAAGCAACCGCATGAGGTCATTGGTTTTTCCATTAAGGTATACATACAAACACTTTCTATTGATCTGTTAGATGCAGTGAAAATGAAATCATTACAACTCTTCCATTCGCCTGTAACATCATTAATAGCTTCACCCTTGGGAATAGGTTGGTTAGGGCCTGTGCTGTTAATTTCATAAGATGCTCTGCCGTCTAACCAGCTAACAGCTCCACATAGACCTACCCTTTCAGGAGTAACTATACATACGTGGTTAGGAGCAAAGGATTGACATAAGGTGCAGGAGTAAAATTCTTGAACCTTATCGTCAGTTAAACCTCTCATTCTATCGTCTCTTTCCCTGTATTTTGTCCTGGCAATCTGAACTTTTTCTTCAACAACGGCTGGATCTGTAATTATTGTAACTTGAACCCTGTCAACAATGGCTGGGAATTCACTCTTAAATTTGGTTATTAATATATCTCCATAATGCTTGAATTTGATTCCTTTAGCTTTTGCATCTTTACTGATTCTTAACCAGTTAATGTCTCTTTGAGCTGTATGCCATAACCCTTCACCGTAGTTGATGAAGTCATGGATTCTTCTTTCAAGAACACTTTCAAAGTCTGTTTGCATTTTACGCCCATAAATATCTATCATCAAACCAAAGGGGATTCTTGAACCTTCTTCTATTTCATCAAGTTCAGGACCAATAACTTCAATTTTTCCATCTTCTATTTCATTTTCACCAACGGAACGAACTAATTCAAATGAAGTTGTTTTGCCGCCACCCATTTCAACGTACATATCAGCTTTACGAATTGTTTCACCTTCAAAAGCTGGACCAAAGTTAACTGGCAAATCAATTTTAGCCTTAACAATCTTAATTCCTCTAACTTCCAAGGCAGTCTGGACCATTTTGCTGTAATCTGGTTGAGAAATATACCAGTCTTTAATTTGTTCTTCTTCAGCTAGCGGTTGATCAGTAATAACTGGGAAGCCAAGGAAAATACAGCCCATCTCGGCAGCTGTCTTGACCTCATCCCTTTCACCAAGGTGAAGGATGAAAGCCTTAACTCTTCTGTGTTGGTAATCCCTGTGCTCTTCTCTCAAACCAGGTGCTATACCGCCAAAGGCCATACCTGCCCTTAAGGCAAAATTGGCAGCATGAACTACTTGGGTAAAGTTTCCTAATGGAAATGCAATATATTCTATACCTAGTTTAACATCTTGTTCTAATAATTGTTCAATTATCTCATCACTAAGGAATATCATTAAACCATAACCCATTAAATCGGCAACTAGAGTCTTTGCAGCCTCGCTGTCTTTAGCTCTTCCTAAGATTACAGCAACACCTGGAATTGACCAGTCAACCATTTTAATGCCATATTTTCTAATTACAGGGTCTCCCAAGAAACCAGTCCAGGGATCCACGTTCATATTTTCTTTTCTTAAATAACGAACTGTTTCAATGATTTCAGCTGCATATAAAACTGCCTCACCTGCTAATCTTGCATTTTCAAAGGTAAGGGGTTCGTGTATCTGCCCCCTCAACCTGTTAAGGATAGGTGGAAGACCACCTAGCTTTGTTACTTCTTCACCACTTAAAGATCTAATAACAGGTAGATAGTATGCTGTATCTGGATAACCTATTTCTTGATTAGCTCCAAAATCTGCTATTGCTTTACTTAATAATATTTCAGCATAGCTTGTAGCAATTACTGCACCATTATATACCTGCTGAAATAGCTTTTTGGGTTCCTGACCTTCAGTAATTACACCTTCATAAATTTGGTCAAAATTAGACATTATATAATCCCCCTTTCAAGAAGTAGTTTTAATAACCCTGGCAAAGGCTTGTTTCAAATTTTTCTGCTGTCTGTTTATGAACTCCAAGCTTCCAAGTACGATATTCTAATGCATTTAGAATTTTCTTGGCAGCAACATTTCCATCTACTTCAAATATGAAGTAGCCACCAAATACATCAGATGCAATTTGTGTCGCAACACCATATACAAGGTCACTACCTTCAATTGGAGGCAATACACCAACATGAACAGGAATTCCTAGCGCCAGCCAATAACAACCAATTGCAACTGCCTTTTCGCTCATTGCTTCAGGAGCTGAAACTACAAAGGGAAGCTTGGGCATGTCAATTCCCATTAAAGTTGCTAATTCATTTGCTAGCCTTGCACCCCTTGAATAGTCAACACAAGAACCGGTATGGAACATTAATGGAAGTTTCTCATCCAATTTATCTCCAGCAGCTTCATTTAAGCGGTTGAGGAATTTCTTAAGTCCTTCTCCAGCGTATTGCTCAGCTGCTTCAGATGTTAATAGACCATACTTGGCAAATGTCTGAGCTGAACAACCACCACAAATTACAAGCACATCATTTTTCACCAATTCCATGGCAATTTTTAAATGAGTATCGTCTTGCATTACCTTTAAGTTGTTACATCCAATTAGATAAGCAATACCCTTGATTTCACCAGAAGCTAATGCGTCTGCAAGGACCTGTAATGGTTCTTCAGGGCTGACACATCCAAAAATCTCTTTTAAAGCTTCCATACTAAAACCAGCAATCACTTTGTTTTTAATCTGTGGAATATCCACCTGTTTTCCTTGTCTTTCCTTAAAAGTATCAATGGCTAATCTAATGATAGCCTTTGCAGATTCTACAGCATGCTCTTCATCAAAAGCAAAGTGATATGAACCCGGTATCTTGGAAATAGGCATGGTTGTAACAATTTTAGTATCAAAACACTCAGAAACAGCCCTTAAACCTGGCATGATACACTGAACGTCAACCACCATAACGTCCACAGCCCCTGTCATAATGGCTAATTCCTGGGAAGCGAAGTTACTTGCAATTTGTACGCCTTCTCTAACCAATACCTCATTACCAGTACAGCAAATTCCTGACAAGCCAATACCTGTTGCACCGGCTTTTTTGGCTTCAGCTTCCATTTCCCTGGCAGCCTTAACAACCATCTGGCTTAACAATGGGTTGTGACCATGGACAACAATATTAACCTTATCTTTTTCAAGTACAGCAAGGTTGGCTTCAGTAACAACAGGCCTTGGAGTACCAAACAAAATATCAGTAAGGTCTGTTGAAAGTGAACAACCATTTAAGTCTGACAATGCAGTTTTTAATCCACCAAAGATAAT
>JAGXSK010000166.1 GCA_018333845.1 Clostridia bacterium
AAAATAAAGTTTTAAACCCAGGTGGCGGGAGCCTCCCTGGGTTTATCTTTAAACTAACCTACCAACTTCAATTCTCTGCTCTCTGCTGCTGCACCTTTTTCTTCATAAAGCATACATTCTGACGATAGGCACTCTTCACAGAACAATTTTCTTTCCATTTTTTCATCTGCATAACATTGACCAAACACAATAGACTCCATAAAAAACATTTCTTTCATCCCAGAAATCCTCCCTTTATTGATTTTTAGCTTTAGAGAAAATAAAAAATCAAGGCTAAAACCTTGACCTCTGGAATGGACAAACTTAAAAAAGAATAATTTCTTTTTCTTCCTTTGCCCCTGTCCTTTTGCCTGAGAGAATTACTCCTTCGGCGCCTGATATGCAGGTCTCTCCAGAGGTACGTCCCGAAATGGTCTCCATTACCTGATGGTAAAACCTGAGAGTTTCGGGCATAAGCCCTTGCCCCTTCGGCCGACACTTGCGTCATTTCCCACTTCGTTCATCCGTAGCTATTTAATTGAAAGAATTATAAGCTATAAGCTTTGTCCCTGTCAATTGTTTTTTTACAATTTTTTTCATTTATTTTTTTCATTTATTTTTTCATTTTATTATTGGCATGAGTATATAATTTACTTGTGTTTCTAGCACAAAAAAACCAAATTTTATAGAAATAGCATATAAATATACTTAAGCAGTAATTATTCAATAATCATTGTTGGATCAAGGAATAAATAGACCAGGATGGCAACTATAAAGCAGTAGGCAGCAAAATATACCAGTTTGCTCTTTCTTAAGAAGTCAATTAGCCAGACAATACCTATTACAGAAAAAATATAGGTCGTGATAAATGATACTATCATGGGACCAACACCAATTTCAGCCCAGATGTCAGCACTTGTATCATTAAGAATCAGAACTGATGAGCCAAGTATTACAGGAATCACCAACAAAAAAGAATACCTTACTGCCGTTTCCCTGGATAGACCCAACCATAGGGCAGAAACCAGGGTAGCTCCTGAACGTGAAATACCAGGCAAAACAGCAAAGGTCTGTGCCAAACCCACAACAATTGCATCAAAAAATGTCATGTTCTTTTCAGTCCTGCTGCCATACTTGTGAAAACGTTCAATAAAGACTAAAAAAAAGCCTGTAACTATTAAAGCTCCTGATATAAAAGCTGGTGTTTTCATGGTATCAACCACCAGGCCCTTGAGCAAGACACCTAGACCGCCAGTAATAACCGTCGCCACTATTATATACAATCCAAAGAAAAATTGTATTCTATTCATGTGATTTTTGTCTCTAAGATAAGATAAAAAACCTGAAATTACCTGTGCTAGATCCCTTCTATAATACAATATGACAGCTAAAGCCGAGGCCTGATGCAAAAAAATTTCGAAAGCCAGCCCTGGAAAATGATAACCTAGAATAAGTTCAGTAATAACAATATGGGCCGTACTGGAAATTGGCAGGGCTTCAGTAATGCCCTGGACAACTCCAAATATAATAGCTTCAATATAAGTCATAATACACTCCTTCATATGCTTCTTAAATTAACAGAAATATATATCAGTAATGGTTTTGCCTCATATAGTATAGCATAGGATATTATACTTATCCATAAACTAATTCTTAACTTTTTCTTAAACCTTCGTTCACTTGGATTCGGGTCTTTACTAGATTAACTTTGCGCCAAGTGGACATGTCACTGACGGTTAATTGCATGATAATATGATAAAAAAGACCCATCTATTCACCATAATGGGGAAATAGATGGGCCAATTTTGACCAATGCAAGGCTACTTCTTCAAGCCGCTTTTTTCTTCCATTAATGCCCGTACCTTCATGGTTAAACCAAAAAGGTTTATAAATCCACTTGCATCCTTTTGGTCATATACTGCACTTTCTCCAAAGGTCACAAATTCCTCGTTGTATAAAGAGTATGGCGAGAAAGCACCAGCAGGCATTATGTTTCCTTTATACAGCTTTAATTTAATTTTACCCGTTACTGTTTTTTGCGTATTATTTATAAAGGCATCCATGGCTTCTTTTAAGGGATGGAACCATAAACCGTCATAAACCATCTCAGAATATTTTTGGGCTAACAGCTCTTTATAATGGAAGGTTTGTCTGTCAAGGGTTAATAGCTCAAGCTCTCTATGGGCAAAATAGAGTACTGTACCACCTGGTGTCTCATAGACGCCCCTTGACTTCATGCCAACAAGACGATTCTCTACCATGTCACAAATACCAACACCATTTGCTGCAGCAACCTGGTTTACATAATTCATAAGTTCAATGGGACCAAGATTCTTCCCGTCAGTTTTAACAGGAATCCCTTCTGCAAATTCTATTTCAATATAAGTAGGCTCATCTGGCGCCAGTTCCGGTGGGGTAATAATCTGCAGCAGCTCATTGTATCCAGGTTCGTTTCCTGGATTTTCCAGATCCCCGCCTTCATGGCTTAAATGAAAGAGGTTTCTATCCCTGCTGTAGATTTTTTCTTTAGTAACTGACAGGGGAATGCCTCTCTTTTGAGCATATTCTATACAGTCTTCCCTTGATTTTAAATCCCACTCACGCCAGGGAGCTATAATTTTCAGGTTAGGATTTAATGCCTTGACAGTCAATTCAAAGCGAACCTGGTCATTGCCCTTGCCTGTGGCACCATGGGCTATGGCTTCAGCTCCCTCCCTTTTTGCTATTTCCACAAGCCTTTTTGCAATTAAAGGCCTTGCAAAGGAGGTCCCAAGCAAATATTTACCTTCATAAACAGCTCCAGCTTTTAAACAGGGGAATACATATTCTGTAATAAACTCTTCCCGCAAGTCTTCAATGTAGAGCTTTGATGCTCCACTATTAATTGCTTTTTCGTGGAGTGGCTCCAATTCTTCACCCTGCCCCACATCTGCCGCCATGGCAATTACTTCATAACCGTAGTTTTCCTTGAGCCATGGAATAATGACCGAAGTATCCAGCCCCCCTGAATATGCTAGCACAACTTTCTTCATTGACCACACACCTTACCCTTCTTATGATTATAATATGGCTGCCATTAGACCTTTCTGGGCATGCATTCTGTTTTCTGCCTGGTCAAAAACTACTGAGTTAGGTCC
>JAGXSK010000167.1 GCA_018333845.1 Clostridia bacterium
AAAAGTCAAATGCAGGAATTCAAGAACCAGGGCTACACCATAAGTGATGGAGAAGTGGATTCTGGAGTTTTAGTTATTGGGTGCCCTGTATATAATTACGAGGCAGACATAATAGGGGCACTTAATATTCCTATTCCAAAAATCCGCCTGGCTGAAGAAAAGCTGCCCTGTATAGCAGAAGACCTGCTTAAAACCTCCAGGGACATTTCCCAGGAACTGGGATACAGGGTTTAGTTTTTACAGTCTTATAGCGCAACATTGTTGCCAAGAGAGAAACAAAAAGGTTTTTACTTAACATATTTGAGCAACTTGTCAAAAGAAAGTTAAAGTAGTTTACTAAAAAATGGGGGGCTGATTATGAGTAAAAGTATTTCCTTGATGGTAAATGGAGAGAGCAGAACAGCAGGTCATCCTTCATCCATAACCCTTTTGGAGTTTCTAAGAAACTATCTAGGTCTTATGGGTACTAAAAATGGTTGTGCCAAGGGGCATTGTGGTGCCTGTATGGTAATTGTTAATGGAGAGGCAAAAAGGGCATGTTTACTAAGGGTCAACAAGTTGGAGGGAGCGGTTATAGAAACCATTGAGGGCATTTCCCAGGCTGGCGAGCTGCATCCAATTCAGCAGGCCTTTATTGATGCCGGGGCAGTTCAGTGCGGCTTCTGTACCCCTGGAATGATCATGTCGGCAAAGCCCTGCTTGATAAGAACTTAAATCCCAGTGATGAACAGATTAAAGAGGCATTTAAACATAACCTGTGCAGATGTACCGGGTATGTGAAGATAATCCATGCTGTGAAGCTGGCAGCCAAGATGTTAAGGAAAAATAAAGAAGCCACCTTGAAGATGGAAGCCGCAGCAGACCAGGCAGCAGCAAAAGCCATAGTGGGGGCTTCCCCCAGGAAAATTGATGCCCGGGACAAGGTAAAGGGTGCGCCAATTTACGCTGATGATTATGTCATGGAAAATATGCTTTATGGAAAGTTTCTGTTTAGTGAACATGCCCATGCTCATATAGTATCAATTGACACCAGCGAAGCACAGAAGTCGGAAGGCGTGGCAGTTGTTTTAACAGCCAGGGATATACCAGGTGAAAACAACTTCGGGCTCATTGTACCCCAGCAGCCAGTTCTTGCAGATAAGCGAGTCCGCTATCTAGGCGACGCAATTGCAGCAGTATTTGCAGAAACTCCAGAGCTGGCTGAAGAGGCAGTAAAGAAAATCAAGGTGGAATATAAAGTCCTGCCGGCAGTGTTTTCCGCCATGGAAAGCCTGAAGGAGAATGCTTTGCTTATCCATGAAGAAGGCAATATCATGCACCATGTCAAGGTTAGAAAGGGAGACATTGAAATAGCCTTTGCAGAGGCGGATGTTATTGTTGAGGGTGAATACTATACTCCGGCAGTGGAGCATGCATATTTAGAGCCTGAAAGCTGCCTGGTCAGGCCGGAAGCTGATGGTTCAGTGACAATCTGGACCGGCAGCCAGGGCTCCTTTCCCTTTAGAAAAATGATAGCCAGAAGCCTGGCCCTTGACGAAGAAAAAGTAAGGATAATTTATACTCCCTGTGGTGGGGCCTTTGGAGGCAAAGAAGAACCAACTGTGCAGATTCAAAGTGCACTGGCAGCTTTAAAGACCGGCCGGCCTGTAAAAATGGTTCTGACCAGAGAGGAATCAATTAGAATATCTACCAAACGCCATGCAGAGCATATCTATATGAAGCATGGAGCAACCAGGGATGGCAGAATAATTGCCTTTGAATCCAGGGCTGTTTGTGATACTGGTGCTTATATATCCCTTGGCAAGCCTGTGGTATTTCGATCTGCAGTAGTTGCTTCAGGTCCCTATGAAATTGCCAATGTAAAGGCTGATTCCTATGGGGTTTATACCAATAACAACCCGGCAGGAGCCTTCAGGGGCTTTGGCAGCACCCAGGTTGCCTTTGCCTCAGAATTGCAGATGGATAAACTGGCAGAAAAGCTGGGTATTGATCCAGTACAGCTGCGCAGGCTAAATGGTTTGACAGAGGGAAAGGCTACCATTACAGGACAGGTGCTGGGAAAGGGTGTAGGTTATCTTGAAACCCTTGACAGGACTGCAAAGGAGTTAGAAGCAGCAGTAGCCCGGTATAAAAAGCAGCCGCTGGCTCCTTCAAAAAAAATTGGTATTGGAATAGCCAGCTCCTACAAAAATGTAGGACTTGGTACAGGCAAGCCCGATGGAGCCGGGGCCGTAACAGAATTGAATCACAAGGGCAGGGTTACAGTAAAAATAGGTGCTATAGATATGGGACAGGGCTCTGATACTGCCATGGCGCAAATTGCTGCTGCTGCCCTGGGTATAGAATATGAATTGATAGATGTTTTATCAAGTGATACAGCCCTGTGTCCTGATGGGGAGATGACCACAGCCTCCAGACAAACCTATGTTACAGGCAATGCTGTAAAGGCTGCCGCGGAGATATTAAAAGACAAGATCCTGGATTTCATGGCAGGACAGTTGGGGACGGGGAAAGACAGCCTGCAAATAGACCAGCAGGGAAGGGTTATGAATATAAAAGACAGCAGGGCCTATGATTTCAGCCAGGTTTTCCAAATGGCCCAGGAAAATAACATTGAACTAAAGGCTGACTATCATTACCTGCCTCCCAAAACCTATCCCCACAGGGAATGTTCCGATCATGAGCCTGGAGTGAGTTTGGAGGAGTATAATATCCATTATGCATATTGCTTTGGCACTCAAGGGGCAGTTGTTGAAGTGGATACTGAAACTGGAGAAGTGAAGGTGCTGGAGATAATTGCTGCCCAGGATGTGGGCACGGCAATTCATCCCCAAAATGTGGAGGGACAAATAGAGGGCTCGGTAGCCATGGGTATAGGTTATGCCCTTTCTGAAGAATATATAGTAGATGAGAGTAAGGTGGTAACAGACAATCTTAAAAAAATTGGTGTCCCCATGATTGACAGTATACCCGAGATCAAAACCATAATAGTGGAAGAAGAAGACCCTGAAGGTCCTTATGGAGCCAAGGGCATGGGCGAGGTGCCGGTTAATCCCACAGCCCCTGCTATTTTAAATGCAATTTATAATGCTGTTGGCATACGTTTTAATAAAATTCCTGTAACCAGAAAAAGGCTCCTTGAAGAACTGCAAAAATAAGCTATAGGTATCAATTTAATGCAGCATTTGCAGTTTGCTGCAGGCTGCTGGATAGTTGGCAGGGATAGGCAATAATAAATAAAAAGAGGTGATAGTATGCTGCTTGTTGGAAACGGTACTGTGATAACTCTAGGAACTGACTGCAAGGTTATGGAAGGGGGAGCAGTGTTATTAAAGGACGGAAAAATCGCTGCTGTAGGCATAACGGCTGATCTGCAGAGGCAGTATCCTGATGCAGAATATATGGACTGCAGGGGAAAGCTGATCATGCCGGGATTTTTAAACGTACACATGCATACCTACAGCACCTTTGCCAGGGGTATAGCTTTAAAGGATGAACCCCCTGAAAATTTTGTGCAGATACTTGAAAGGCTCTGGTGGAGACTGGATAAAACCCTGGCGCTAGACGATGTGTACTACAGTGCTTTAATCCCCTTTATTGAATCAGTAAAAAACGGGACAACTGCAATTTTAGATCATCATGCAAGTCCCTTTAATATTGAAGGCAGTCTTGAGCAGATTGCCAGGGCAGCTGCAGAGGTTGGAGTTCGTGTAAATACCTGTTATGAGGTAAGCGACAGGGACGGTGAGGAAAGGGCCCTGGCAGGCATTAAAGAAAATGTAGATTTTATAAAAAAATGCCAGCAGGAAAATTCCCAGATGTTGGGAGCTACCTTTGGCATGCATGCCTGCTTTACAATAGGTGAAAAGACCATGGAGAAATGTGCCCAGGCAGCAGGGGAGCTGGGTGTGGGAGTTCATATTCATGCCGCCGAGAGCAGGGCAGACGTGGAGCATAACCTTAAAGAATATGGACTCAGGGTAATTGAAAGGCTAAACAAGCATGGACTTCTAGGCCCAAAGACCATGGCATCCCACTGTGTCCATATTAATGAAAGGGAAATGGAACTCCTTGCCGAAACAAAAACAAATGTTGCCCATAACCCCCAATCAAATATGAATAACGCAGTAGGCTGTGCCGATGTTATTAAAATG
>JAGXSK010000168.1 GCA_018333845.1 Clostridia bacterium
AGCCCCATTAGCCTGTTCATTGGCTATAGCTTCCCGGGTATTTATTCTATCCCCAACCGGTGATATTGATGTGGTTGCATCATCCTTTATCATACGGTATTGTGTTTCGAGGAAGGATAAAATCTTTAATTTATAGCTGTTAAACTGATTAATTAGGTTTTGAAGCTCCTCTTCCTTTTCTTGAACCTTTTTCTGGGCTTCTTCAATCATTTTCTTGGCTTTTAGATCCGCTTCTTGAATTATGAGTTTTGCTTCTCTCCCAGCAGTTTCTTTCAAAGTATCGGCAGTTTTTTGAGCTATTACAAGGGTGGCAGACAAATTATTTTCAATATTTTTATATTTGCCAACATCATCTTCTAATCTCTTAAGTTCTTCCTTGATTACTTGATTTTCTTTATAGATTTTTTCATAATCAAAAAGAACCTTGTTCAAGAAGTTGTCCACTTCACTCTGGCTGTAACCCCTAAAAACAACTCTAAACTCAGCATTTTGAATATCCAAAGGTGTAATAGCCATTTATACTCCCCCCATCAGACATAAACACCAATTTTTAAAGCAATTCTATCCTTTCGCGTAGTCCCCAGAACCTCCATTACTATAATTCGTCCCTTCCCCTGAATTGACAATATGTCTCCCTTATTAATTTGATAATCAACCCGCGTCATGGACTGCCAGTTTAACTTAACCTTACCTTTTTTAATCAGCTCGGCAGATTTGGTTCTGGACAAGAAGAACCCGACACTTAATACTGCGTCTAACCTCATTGAATTTACAGTGGCCCTGATTTCTTTAAGTGATTCTTGAGGTAACATGAAAGACTCAATTCTTTTTTCCTCACCAATCACAGGCACAGGGCCAATTGATTTAATGTTAGAAATAAGATACCCAGTTATTTTACTATCTGCTAATACTTGAACTAGATTTTCATTGACAAAAACATCACCCAGCTTGTCCCTTTTAAGGCCAGACGCCAGTAATGCCCCTAAAACATGCCTGTGGTTATTTTCAAAGAATTTAAAGTTGCCTTGAAAGCAAATAAGGGAAATTTGAAACTCTCTTTTATCTATTTCAAGGTATTCGGGAAAAATATATAGCTTTTTTCTTTCTGCACCCTGGTAACCACCCCATGGAAGAAACTTTATCTCTTGTATTCCCTGTAAAATGCCTGAAGCTGTGTTTATAGTAAAGGGGTCAAAGAAGTAACTAACTTGAGGTTGTGATTTCTTTATACAGGCTTCCACCTTGTCCAAGATCTGATGCATTGCCCCCAGCTGTTCGTCATCCCTAATATGGGATAAAATACGTTTTCTATCTAACAAGAAGCCCAATGACAAAACCTTCAATTATTTTAATTAACAAAAGGGCTATAATAGGTGAAAAATCTAAGGGCAATGACCCCCTTGGTATTAATCTTCTAATTGGAGCTAGAATTGGTTCAGTTATTTCATAAATAAAGTTTACAAGGGTGTTGTTGGGATTTCCTATTGGTATCCACGATAAGATTACTCTAGCTATAACTAGAAAATATAAGACACGAAAAGCTATGACTACAAAATCCACCAACATTTTATCAAACAACTCCTAACTTTCACTAGTTTTATTCCAAGCAAGATATTCGTCCCTTACAGGTGCATCCTTTGCCCTAGTATGATTAACCATACTAAAGCTCTGGGGCAGAACTATAACAATATTAGGATTAATTTTTTCCATGGATCCAGAAATTGCATATGTAGTTCCACTTAAAAAGTCTAGAATTCTTTTTGCCAGATCCTTTTCAATTGATTCCATATTAACAATAACAGGCCTAAAACTCCTTAAATGATCAGCTATACTCTGCACCTGCTCATAGTTTTCTGGACTAATATATACTATTTTAACAGGCTTGTTTTGATGAATACTTATAATATTGCTGTTATGTTTAATACTATCTGCCTTATCTATAATAGGGTCTCCTGTGGATGATTTAACTGGCTTGTCCTCAGGTATTTCTTCAATTTCAAAACCTATCCAACTTAATAGTTTACACCAGTATTTTTTCATATTAACCCCCTATATATGACCAAAAATTTCAGAACCAATGCGTACCATATTTGACCCTTCCTCCAGGGCTACTTGATAATCATTGCTCATACCCATTGAAAGATACTTTAATTCAATTCCTGGTATGTTAAGACTGTCTAGCTTGTACTTAAGGTTCCTTAATCCTTCAAAGACGCGGCGGGTATCCTCAGGATCATCTTCAAATGGTGCCATTGTCATTAATCCCAGAATATTAATATGTTCCATTCTGGATAGCTTCACCAAAAAACCTTCAACATTTTTAGGAGGCATACCAAATTTGCTGGTTTCTCCAGAAACATTTACTTGAACAAGGCAATTGAACTTGTAATTATATAGCTTGCCCTGATTATTTAGTTCGTTGGCCAGGCTTTCCCTGTCCAGGGAGTGGATTAGTGACACCTTATTAATTAAATATTTGACTTTATTGGATTGTAAATGGCCAATGAAATGCCAGTTAACTTTCTCGACAACACTCTCTTGCTTCTTCAAAAAATCCTGCACTCGATTTTCACCAATATCCTGGATTCCATATTGTATTACCTGTCTTATAACATCTGCACAGACAGTCTTTGTTACTACTACTAATTTAATTTGTTCTGGTGAATTTCCTCCTTTAGCTGCACTTTTTTTTATTTTTTCTCTAACTTGCTCAATTCTTTCCAGTAAATTGTTCAAAAAGAACCTCTCCCATTATTTATTGAAAAGATTAATTTGAAATACTTTAAGAAGTTTCGTCAAAAATTGCCAAAATCCTGCTTATTTATAACACTTGTGGATTAATTACTACCGGATAGCTGGGGTCCTCAAGCATGACCAGGGCTTTGTCTGAAAGATTTTTTAGAATATCCACACTCACCCAATCATATGAAGCATGGGTTTGGATGAATACTCCTGGCTCGTTTTCAACATATACTATTGCTTGTTTTGAAACCAGGTAGCCTTCTTGTCTGTCTAAAACCAGGGTAAATCTTTCCTTGCGAATATTATAAAAATCTTCCTTATGATCTAACACTCTGCCAAAACAAAAAACATCTTTTCCTGAAAGCCCCATGTTTATAATACTGATTCTATATTCATTCCTATCACTTTTTAATAATAGGGGCATTTCCTTTAACTCCAAAAACTCAAAGCCATGTTTTATTACATATTCCTGGGGAAAATACAGTATAAAGTTTACATCAGAAAAGGGGTTAATAATCTTGAATACTGGTGTTCCTTCTTCAACAAGCTCTCCTTCATTCTTATACTCCCTATATTGACCAAAATCCTTTTTTTTAATCTCCATAAGGTTTAGTTCACCAATTTCCTTTCCCCTGAACAATTCTTCAAAACCATCAGTATAAAAACTTAATACTCCAGCATTGCTGATGGTAATTGGTGTCTGTTTAAGATTTCCTTCAAAGGTTTGAGTGATTAGGGTAGCAACCTGTTGATTAACCCTGACCCTTTCTCCTTCAATTAAATCCTCAAAGAATATATGACCCTTGCCAGGAGATTTAATTATCTTTTCATCACGAATGAAAATAACTTCAACAGGAAATTCTGTTGAAATTACCTTTAACTCAAGATTTACTGTCTTTACAGATTTACTTGAGATAGACCAAAAACCTTTAATGAAAAATAGTAATAGCAATAAAACAGTCAGGTATATCCAGCCTTTTTTAATCCTTGTATTTTTTTTCTGGGGTTGGGGCATATATAGTTCTTTCATTGTCAACACATCACCTGTTAAGACCTATTACGGCAGCCATCCTCCCTGTTTGTCCCTTGTCACGCCGATGGGAGAAAAAATATTCTTGGCTGCAATGGGTACATAATTTACTGATATAAATATTTATATCTTGCAAACCAGATTCCTGCAAGGATATTTTATTGGCTTCCCATAAATTTAAAAAAGCTCTTTCTTCTTCCTGTCTTATTATGGAAAAGAAATTTGGATATGCCTTTTTCATGGGCTGTAATACCCTATCATCCACTTCATAACAACAAGGTCCAATGGATGGACCTATGACAGCAATACAGTCCTTTGGATTGACTACAAAGTTTTTTTTCAATTCATTGACAATCCTTGCTCCGATTTTTAACATGGTGCCCTTCCATCCAGCATGAGCTAAGCCTGTGGAACTGGTTTGCGGGTCAAAAAAATACAAGGGGACACAATCGGCATAATAGGTGGTCAGCAGAATCCCCGGCTTATTTGTAACCATCCCATCAGCAGAAGC
>JAGXSK010000169.1 GCA_018333845.1 Clostridia bacterium
GGAGCCATGGGGACGGTTCGAGCGTCACCGTAGTGCAACGAAGGTCCGAAGGGAAGACGATGGAACCGTCCCCATGGCGTCGTCCCAATGGCGTAGAAATGTAACGAAACGAGTAACCTTTCGCTGTAGTACTATACTATTTCTATATTGTATTAACTAACTGTCAAATACCACTTCATCTTCACATTCGTCTGCCAAGTACGCTAACAAGGATTGAACAGCTACTTCAATACCATCGGCAAATCCAGTTTTGTATTCTGTTGATTTATAATTTCTGATTTCCTCAACTATTTCCATATTTTCTTTTTCCCATTTTAGAACAATCTCTTGAAATTTCATAAAAATCCTCCACTAAATATTATTTTATATTAAATATATTATTTCATAAAATGGAGGACTAACAAAGAAAAACTTTTGCTTATAAATGCGGGCTATGGATTATATCCTGAATTGCCTCTGCTTTAACCTATTCCTTGCCTTTAATTCTAACAAAGGATGTTCCTAAATAAAGGAACTCTAAAATGTCCTGCTTTGCAAGTTCATTGATTTGGTTGTCCACTAGTTTCTTGTCAACACCTATAGCCTTGGCAATATCCTTGTTTTTTGATTTATCAACAGTTTTCAAGTAAGCTAATATTTTTTCTTGAATTTCTTCAGGAGTTAAATTATCACTCATTTTTTACACCTCTCTAAATTTAGACATTTCTGCCTGAGCTGGGGGAGCTACCTTCTGAGTAGGGAACTGCCTTCATTAGACAGTCCCCTTCCCAGTTACTGTCCTCATCTCTCACTAAAGCATAAACCTTTATTTAAAATTTAAAGTTAGTGCTGGTTCTAAATGTTGGTATTGAGAAGATGAAATCATCAATATGCTTATCTGTGAATGGCAGGTTGGCAATTTCAAAGAATTTCTCCCAGCCGATTCTTTCAATCCATTCGCCATATCTTTCACCTGGTTTAGCATTCTTAACCCAAATCTCAGTTAAGTTTACAATTGCATCCACTAACTCATTCCATCTTGGTGGAGTATTTGGCAACCAGGGAATAGCTAATCGTGAAAATTGTGGACCACTTCTAGCATTGGCAACTTTGCCGCCAACAAAGATTGCTATACCGTCGTTCTTTGGATCCATAATTGATAATGAAGGACATACTGTATAGCAGTTACCACAGTACATACATTTTTCTTCATTAATGGAAACACTCTTGGCTTTTGGATTTGGCTTGATAGCTCCAGTTGGGCAGCTGGCAATAACATTTGGAATTTCACAGCCCTTTGCCACACCTTCATCATTGATTTTGGGAATTGTTCTATGGATACCCACAAAAGCAATATCTGAGCAGTGTACAGCACCACACATGTTCAAGCAGCACGCCATTGAAATTTTTAACTTGGCTGGTAATTTATCATACTTAAAGTAGTCATATAGTCTATCCATAACTGCCTTAACAGTACCAGAAGCATCAGTAGCAGCACTATGGCAGTGTATCCAGCCTTGAGTATGGATAATATTGTTCAAACAGTTGCCTGTACCACCTACTGGCCAGCCCTTTGCTTCAACTTCTTCAATTAGAGGTTCTACCTTGCTTTCATCTGACAATAAAAACTCAACATTGTGTCTGCTTGTAAAGCGCAGGTGACCATCACAGTACTTGTCAGCCAGGTCAGCAAATTCTCTTATTGTAGTTATTGCTAACAAACGTGGTGAGCCGATCCTTACTGTATATAAAGCATCACCAGTTTCAGAAACGTGCTTTAAAACACCTGGCTTAATGTACTCATGATATTTCCATTTACCATAGTTGTCCTTAATAATCTGTGGCAGTTGTTCCTCATAATGCGGAGGACCTATATCAGTTTTTGGCTTTAAAACTTCTGACATGTTACTTCACCTCCTTGTCTGTAGCTGCTTCTTTGAATGTATCATTATTCATTTCAGCAATTTCTTCAGGCCACCAGAAGAAATATGGGTTAGCCCTTGGGTGTTTAACCATTTGTGGTTTAGCTTCTAAACCAACTTCTTTCAGGAAAGTTCTCATGCCTTTTCTATAAATCAATTCGCCAACTCTCTCTCTAACCTTGGCGTTTTCGTCCCACCAGTCCCAAATTCTTTCAAATAAATCTTTTAATTCAGCATAGCCGTCTTCCTTGTTAAGCTTCATGAACGGTACAATGACCCACGATAAGAAAGCTGACTGGACAATTGTAGCCTTGCCACCAATAAGAAGGGTAATACCTGTGTCCTTACCAATTCTTAATGCTTTTGGCATTTTGTTAATACAGTGCATGCATCTTACACAGTTCTCATCGTCAACCTTGAATTCAAAGGTCTCCTGATTAAAGCTAATACAATGGGATGGACACTTTTTAACAACCAGGTTTAAAATATCATAGCCACTCTTGCCATATTCATTTACTTGTTCTTGATCTATTCTTATAGCATCTCTCCAGGTTCCAACAATGGAAAGGTCAGCACGCGCAACAGCGGCAACACAGTCATTGGCACATCCAGAAATCTTGATTTTCATTTTGTATGGCCACATTGGTCTGTGGAGATAATTTTGGAATTCATTAGTTATATCATGGCAAAGATGTAAAGTATCAATACAAGCATTCTGACAGCGAGCCATACCAGCACATGCACTTGGTGTTCTTAAGTTTGAGCCAGAACCTCCCAAGTCAAAGCCATTATTTGATAAATCGTTGAAACATGGCTGCAAATGAGGAGTAGTTGTTCCAAGAAGGATAACATCGCCTGTAGCTCCATGGAAGTTTGTTAAGCCGCTACCATGTCTTTCCCAAATGTCACAAAGTTTTCTTAAAGTTTCACTTGAGTAAAACCATCCACTAGGCTGGTTAACCCTCATTGTATGAAACTCAGCAACGTTAGGATACTTATGACCTAAATCTGAATATCTACCAATAACGCCACCACCATAACCAGTTACACCTACTATACCACCGTGTTTCCAGTGAACTGTGTTATCCTCAAATGATGTTTCAAGAAGACCAAGCAAGTCCTTTGCTGCAGGATTTTTTTCTTCCTCTTTTTCCATTTCAGTTACAAAGCTGGGCCATTTACCTTTTTTAAGTTCGTCTAGCATAGGCCTTTTGTTTTCTGACACAGATATCCACCTCCATATAAATTTTCGTGTTGCTTTTTTGGGTTTAATTTTTGGTACTAACTTTATTTTAACACCAACTCAATAGCTAACCTATGGGCCCACATCTTTTACATGTATCTCTCTACTTGTACCTCTGGGGTATGCCCTCCGGGCTAAACTTTTCAATAGAGAGTTATATATATAATTTATATATAATTCTTAAAATACTGCTTTGCCCTTTTGATATTGAGTTGAGTATTTACTGTTTTATTGCTACTTTGTACCATTTATCACAGGCACATTCATGATACGAAGAAGTTCTTATATCTACATGCAATATATTAGACTTTTATACCTAAAACTCCTGCATGTTTGTTATTGTTATTTCTGATTACTATGATAGATTTTTTATATAACAACAAAAAGCATGTATATATATTTCCTTTTATTTACTATCCTTATCAACAGGTAAGCCCGCCCCTTTCATCC
>JAGXSK010000170.1 GCA_018333845.1 Clostridia bacterium
ACCTTTGCCAATATCCCAGCTATTTTGACTAAAGGAGCCCAGTGGTTTGCCTCCATGGGTACAGAGCGGAGCAAGGGAACCAAGGTTTTTGCTTTGGCCGGCAAGATTAACAATGTGGGACTAGTAGAGGTACCCATGGGGCTAACCATGCGAGAAGTAATTTACGATATTGGCGGTGGCATTCCCCATGGTAAAAAATTTAAAGCGGTGCAAACAGGCGGCCCTTCCGGGGGCGTGATAACAGAAAAGGATTTAGATACCCCCATTGAGTACGATGTTCTATTGGAAAAGGGCTCTATGATGGGCTCTGGTGGGATGATTGTCATGGATGAGGATGACAACATGGTGCATATAGCCAAATTTTATCTGGAGTTTACCATGAATGAAGCCTGCGGCAAATGTGTTCCAGGGCGGATAGGCACAAAGCGCCTTTTTGAGATGTTGGATAAAATCACAAAAGGAAAGGGAACCATGGCAGATCTGGATGCCATCAAGCAGCTGGCCTACATGGTCAAGGAGGCCTCTCTGTGCGGCCTGTGTCAAACTGCACCTAACCCAATTATCAGCACCATGAAGCACTTTTGGCATGAATATGTTCAACTGGTGCAGGATGCAGGGCATCCCCAGTGTAAAGGAAGCCATGAAGCTAAAAGCAGTAAAGTGTAACTTCTTAAGAAAAGAGTGAGGTGAGACAATGTCAGGCAATCAAGAAAAACAAGAAGCTAGAAAGCAGGTCAAGGTGCAAATTAACGACCAGCATATCACAGTGCCTGAAGGCATCACTGTGTTAGAAGCAGCCCATGAGGTCGGGGTCAAGATACCTACCCTTTGTCACCTGGATTTGCACGATCTGCAGCTATACAATAAAACCGCCTCCTGTAGAGTTTGTCTGGTAGAGATGGTAAATGGAACTAACAACCACAATAAACTAGTGCCATCCTGTGTAACAAGGATGGAGGAGGGAATGGTGGTCAGGACTGATACCATCAGGGCTATTACCGCTCGCAGAATCGCCGTGGAACTCCTGTTATCCAACCACCCCAACGAGTGCTTTACTTGCCCTAAAAACCTGGAGTGCGACCTCCAATCCCTGGCACAGGAGCTAAAAGTGCGGGAGATTCGCTGGGAGGGAGAGCGCATGAGCTATCCCATGGATATGTCCAGCGATGCCATAGCAAAAAATTCAAATAAATGTATCTACTGCCGCCGCTGCGAGACGGGCTGCAATGTGGTTCAGACCTGTGGTATTCTCTCAGGAATTGGTCGGGGATTCAACGTCTTTGTAGGTCCCTTTGCCAATATCCCCATGGCGGAATCCTCCTGCACCTACTGTGGTCAATGCGTCCAGAGCTGTCCTACAGCAGCACTGACAGAGGTCTATCATACCGACAAGGTCTGGAAGGCTATCTACGATCCGGACAAATTTGTGATTGTCCAGACAGCGCCGGCTATTAGGGTAGCCCTTGGCGAGCTCTTCGGCATGAAAGCGGGCACTATCGTAACAGGGAAAATGGTCACTGCGCTAAAGCGCATGGGCTTTGATGCTGTGTTTGACACCAACTTTGGAGCAGACTTAACAGTGATGGAGGAAGCGTCGGAGTTAATTTATCGCCTGCAAAACAACAAAAACCTGCCTATTTTGACCAACTGCTGCCCCGCATGGGTAAAGTTTATCGAGCATCAATTTCCTGATCTTATCCATGTACCCTCTACCTGTAAATCTCCCCATATCATGCTAGGGCAGATTGCAAAAACCTATTACGCCGAGAAAAAGGGCTTAAACCCGGATAACATCGTAGTAGTGTCCATCATGCCCTGCATCGCCAAAAAGGCAGAGGCTAAGCGGCCAGAGCTGACCAAGGATGCTCGCAACAATGTGGATATATCCATCACCACCCGAGAGATAGGAGCCATGATCAAGGAAGCAGGAATCGAGTTTGACCGTCTACCCGACAGTGAATTTGACAGCCCACTAGGTGAAACTACTGGTGCCTCAGCTATCTTTGGCACTGCCGGTGGAGTTATAGAAGCAGCTCTCCGCACTGCCTACGAATGGATGACCGGTGAAACCCTGGAGCAGGTAGAGTTTGAAGAACTGCGAGGAATGGAAGGGATACGAAAGGCCACAGTGAAAGTCGGCGATCAGGAGCTGAACATTGGTATTGCCAGCGGCCTGGGCAATGCCCGAGTCATCCTGGAGGAAATTCGTGAAAGAAAATCCCAGTACCACGCCATCGAAATTATGGCCTGTCCTGGAGGATGTATAGCAGGGGGCGGTCAACCCTATCATCACGGTAACGAGGAAATAATCAAAAAGCGCCGAGATGCTATATATGAAGAAGACCGCAGAAAAGGCATTAGAAAATCCCATGGGAACAAAGAAATCCAGGCTCTCTACAAGACCTTCTTGGGAGAACCCTTCGGAGAGAAAGCCCACAAGCTGCTGCATACCCATTTTGAAAAGAGAGAAAGAATCTAATTTCTATATTATTTCTATAAACAGAATTCTAAAACTAAAATAGAGTTTCGACTCCATCTGAGTTTTAGAAGCCCTTATCCAGGAACATACGCTAGAAAATAAGAGGCTTAGTGATAGAACCGGCTGCAGCAGCCGGTTCTATATATTATAACGCTTCAAGATTTCATGAAAGGTGCTTCTGTTTAAACCGAGATTTTTAGCAGCCCTTGCCTGTACCCAATTACTATCCTCCAAAGCCTTGAGAATTATTTCCCTCTGATACTGCTCCATATGTTCTTTAAGTGAAAAATTCTCCCCTAGTATGGGTTTCTGAACTTTAGACCCTCCATTTAACAGCTCTGGAGGCAAATCTTCAACTTTTATCTCCGAGCCTTCACAGAAAAGCACTGCCCTTTCCATGGCATTTTCTAGTTCCCGTACATTTCCCTTCCACTCTGCATGCAAGAGCAACTCCATGGCAGCATTATCGATTCTGCTTACAGATTTTCTAAACTTTTTATTAAATCTATGCAAAAAGGCAACTGCCAATAGGGGTATATCCTCCCTTCTATCTCTAAGGGGCGGTAAACTAATAGACACTACATTCAGCCTGTAATAAAGGTCAACCCTAAAGGTTCCCTTATGGATTAACTCCACCAGGTCTTTATTGGTGGCAGCTATGACACGTACGTCTACTTTTTTCGGTCTTGTATCTCCTATTCTTAAAAATTCCCCTTCCTGAAGAACCCTGAGGAGCTTGGCCTGCAGTGTTAAACTAACATCACCAATTTCATCTAAAAGAATGGTGCCCTTATGAGCTTCCTCAAAAAGACCTTTTTTATCAGCAACTGCCCCTGTGAAACTGCCCTTAACATGCCCAAAAAGCTCACTTTCCAGAAGTGTTTCGGGTAGTGCTGCACAGTTTATACTGACAAAACTTTCATCAGCTCGTAAACTTAGTTCATGGACTGCTTGTGCGGCAAGTTCTTTACCTGTTCCGCTTTCACCTGCAATCAGGACAGTAGTGTCAGTACGTGCTACCTTTTTTATCATCTGATATACCTGCTGCATGGGCCGGCTGTTTCCAATAAATCTTCCTACACCGCTGGTGTTTTCCTGAAGCTTGCTTTTTAAAAGAAGGTTGTTTTTTTCTAGCTTATCAACGAGATAAGGCAGGCACATTTCATTCTCTGCTAAACCTCTAATTACAGCAGCAGCCTTGTTGCGGCAGGTTTCATATCCGCATGCACCGCAGTTTAATTCATCTTCCTTCTTGTACTTGCCAAGACTGAATAATATCTCTTGGATTTCCTTTTCTGAAGGTTCTTTTACAAACAAACTTTTATCTTTAAAGCTTCTTCCCAGGTCTATCTGAGTATGCACTGCTGTTTGTTCATGCTTTTCCGAGCCTTCTTCCTGTTTACAGGCATATTCCTTTAACAAATGCATTCGAGAGTAGACGTCTCTTTTTTCACTAAACATTGGTCCGCTAATACAACCATTACAGAATAGTATGTCTGCAAAATCAAACCGAATGTTTCCCTGGGCTGCATTTCTTAGAAAGTTCAGGCTGTTTTCCCTTCCCTCAACTGTCAGTATCCTGTTTTCCAAGATATCTGCCTGCAGTGCTGCAGTTTTCAAAAGTCCTCCAGCCAGGGGAAATATTTTCGCTGCATGAATACTGGGACTATCAAAGGCTTCCTTATCCAAGCTGCCAGGATCAATTCCTTTAAGCTTTAGATATTCATTTAATTCAGGGAAGGTCAGGACACAATCCACACTATCTTCCAGGCTTTCATCCTGCCTCTCTGCTTTTTTTGCCGAACAAGGTCCAATGAATACTACCTTAACCTTTCTGCCAGTATACAGGTGGCGTAAATAACGTCCCACGGCAATCATGGGTGATACAATGGGAACTAATTTTGGTATTAACGAGGGAAAATACTTCTCAATTAAGAATATAATGCTGGGGCAGGCACTGCTTATCAGCCCCTCTAGTTTTTCCTGCTTTAATATATATTCTCTATAAGACTGGGCTACTAATTGAGCGCCAAATGCAACCTCGTATACTTTGTCAAAACCTGCCTTTTTTAGAGCTGCAGCAACCTGGCCAGGCTCAATACCAGCAAATTCTGCGATATAGGAGGGAGCCAGGCATGCAACTTTAATTTCATCAGTATCCATAATCTCTTGCAGCAGCTCAAGACTGCTTCTTACACATTTTGCCTGTTTTGAGCAAACTTCTATGCAATGTCCACAAGATATACATAACTCAGGGATAACCATGGCCTGCCCCTTTTCCACTTTAATAGCCTTAACCGGACAGTTCCTTATACAAGAAAAACAAATGCTGCATATTCCTTCTATGGTTTTTACAACACCCAACTAAATCACCTCTGTCTGTCCTGTGTTGGTTAAACGTACGGAGACATCCCATAAAGATAGAATAGGGGAAGTACCATACAAGAAAACTAGGGTATCTTTAAGGTAAGGAGACATCCCATTAGGAATGGGGACACATCTCAATTAATTCTCTAAGGTTATGATCGAGATATGTCCCCGGTAATTTAATTCCAGCTTTGTCAGGAGATATGTCCCCATTTTTTGCATTCTGCATTTTATGGGCTGATATATCCTGCTTCTCTATATATTATTCTACTTTTTTGTATTTACCCCTTTTTGCATAGTGGGTGTGCAGAAGATGATGGGATTTTTCTCCCAGGGGCTCTCCAAGGTATTCCTTGTACAGCTGTTGAACTGCAGGGTTCTCATGGGATTTCCTCAGTTTCATCATTTTATCAGCTGTATAGATACCTTTTATCCTCTTTTCTCTTATTTCAAGGTTAGTAGGAATAGGCTGGCCTCCGCCGCCTATACATCCTCCTGGGCAGGTCATAACTTCAATGAAATGGTAATCAGCAGTACCGTCTTTTATTTTATCCAGGAGTTTCCTTGCATTTGCAAGGGTATGGGCTACTGCAACTTTCACTTTTGTGCCCTTTAGATCTACTTCAGCCTCTTTAATCCCCCTCATTCCCCTTACATTATAAAAATCAATGCTGGGAAGTTCCTCCTTTGTCACCAGCTCGTAGGCAGTTCTTAAGGCCGCTTCCATCACTCCTCCTGTTGCACCGAAAATAACACCGGCACCTGTTGAAATTCCTAGTGGTGCATCATATTCTTCAGAGGGAAGTTTATTAAGCTGTATACCGGCCTGCTTGAACATCCTTGCCAACTCTCTTGTAGTTAAAACGTAGTCCACATCTGTGTAACCACTGTCTGTCATTTCAGGCCTGTCTGCTTCAAACTTTTTGGCTGTGCAGGGCATGATTGAGACTGATATTATATCAGCCGGATCAATCTTCACTTTTTCAGCATAATAGGTTTTCAGCAGTGCCCCAAACATCTGCTGCGGAGACTTACAGGTTGAAAGATGCTCAGTTAACTCAGGATAGAAATGCTCAATGAACTTAATCCAGCCGGGGCTGCAGGAGGTTATCATGGGCAGAGTACCATTATTGGTAAGCCTTTCAATCAGCTCACTGCCTTCCTCCATAATTGTTAAGTCCGCCGTAAAATCTGTATCCATAACCCTATCAAAACCTATAAGTTTTAGGGCAGCAACCATCTGTCCTGTACTCACCGTGCCAGGTTCTAAGCCAAATTCCTGACCTATAGAGACCCTTGTAGCAGGTGCTGTCTGTACCACAACATGCTTCCTGGGATCAGCCAGGGCCTTCCAAACTTCCTCCGTATTCTCTTTTTCCACTAATGCACCTGTGGGACATACCAGAACGCATTGCCCGCACTGAACACAAACAGAATAGGAAAGTGCCTCATTGAACTGTGTACCGATCAGGGTTTTAAACCCTCTTCCCAGGGGAACAATGGCTTCCACTGATTGAACCTGCTTACAAACACTAACGCAGCGGCGGCAGAGAATACACTTTTGAGGATCTCTAACAAGGGCAGGTGTTGACATATCCTTGGCACTTAGGTTGCGTTTTCCAACAAAGCGCATATCCCTAACCCCTAAGAGTTCAGCCATTTTCTGCAGCTCACAGTTTTGGTTGCGGATACATGTGAGACACTCTACATCATGATCGGACAACAACAGTTCCAGGTTAAATTTCCTTGCATTCCTAACTTTTTCAGTATTTGTTAGAACTTCCATGCCCTGAGCAACAGGGACAACGCAGGCTGCTGCCAGGGTCCTTGCTCCAACGACCTCTACCACACAAATCCTGCAGGCTCCGACTTTATTTATATCTTTCATGTAACATAAAGTAGGTATATTTACACCGGCGATTTCCGCAGCCTCTAAAATGGTAGCTCCTGGGTGCACTTCAACCAACCGGTTATCGATTTTTAAACTAACGAGTTCCATTCATTCTCCCTCCTTGCTTGAAGATTTCCGTATCTACCTGATATCACAACGCATGCACCTTTGAGCTTCCCTTAAGGCTTCTTCCTCTGTAAAGCCAAGCTCTACTTCTCCAAAACCTGCAAGTCTCTCCTCTTTCCCCAGACTGCTCATTTTAACGCGCATTCTGACTTCCTCTAAAATTGGAGCAGACAGCTTGCGTTCAGGAGCAAGGGGAACGTATACGCCTTTTCCATTCAAGTATTTGTCAATGGATATGGCCGCCTGTTTTCCTGCTTTTATTGCAGCTACAACAGTGTTAGGGCCAGTGACACAATCCCCGCCTGAGAAAACTCCTTCTACTGATGTGGAACAGGTCTTGGGGTCTGAGATTAGAGTTCCATTAGGATTTGTGTTAAGGACAAGCTTCTCATCCCTGTACAAGTCATCCACCTGCTGGCCTATGGCCGGTACAATCATATCCACGTCCAAGGTGTAATTTGACCCTGGTACCTGCACGGGTTTTCTTCGTCCACTTGGGTCGAAATCTCCTAGTTGGGACTGGACACATTCCAGGCGGCTTACTTTACCGCCTTTGCCAATGATTCTAGTGGGACTTGCCAGGTAGCTTATCTTTACTCCTTCCTTAATGGCATCTTCAATTTCCTCGTCCATGGCAGGCATATCTTCTCTAGTTCTTCTATAAATTACATGAACCTCCTCGGCACCTTTTCTTATGGCTGAACGGGCAACGTCCATTGCAACGTTTCCTCCGCCTATTACTGCTATTTTCTTGCCTTTCATATCCGGCCCACTGCCGAGGTTTAAGTCTCTTAATAACTCAACCCCTGATACAACTCCCTTCAGCTGCTCACCAGGGACTCCCATGTTTTGATCCCTATGGGCACCCACAGCTAAAAATACAGCCGAGTATGCTTCTTTAAGCTCTGAAAGTTTAATATCCCTTCCAACTGCAGCTCCGGTTTTAATTTCTACTCCCATTTCTTCAATTACCTTGATTTCAGCCTGTAATATATCTGTTGGAAGACGATAATCGGGTATTCCAACCCTAAGCATTCCACCTGCAACAGGCAGTGCTTCAAAGATGGTAACTTCGTAGCCTGCCTTCCTCAGGTAATAAGCAGCTGTTAAGCCAGCTGGTCCTGAGCCAACAATAGCTACCTTCTTGCCATTACTTTCAGCTGCCTCTGGTACAGGTAAACCTTCAGGCATTAGGACATCAGTGGCAAAACGCTTCAAGCCCCTTATGGCAATGCTATCGTCAAGCTTACTGCGGTTACATCTGCCTTCACATGGGTGATGGCATACCCTGCCGCATACTACAGACAGCGGGTTGTCATTGCGCATTACTTCATAAGCCTCTCTATACCTTTGTTGAGCAATGAGGTCAACATATATGGGTATGTCAATTCCTGCCGGGCACGTATTCTGACAGGGTGAGTTAAACATTGTAGCACATACAGAAGCTTCACAATATTTATCTCTAATATGAGCTTCATATTCGTGTCTAAAATATCTTATAGTACTTATTACTGGATTTGGAGCCGTCTGTCCTAAACCACATAGAGCTGATTCATTTATCTCTTTACCCAGCTCTAGGAGTAACTCAATATCTCCTTCTTGACCCTGACCCTTTGTTATACGGTCAAGAATTTCTAGCATCCTTGTGGAACCAATTCTACAGGGGGTACATTTACCACATGATTCATCCTTAACAAAATCTACGAAGAATTTTGCCAGGTCAACCATACAGGTGTCTTCATCCATGATGATTAGACCACCAGACCCCATAATGGTTCCCAGGTTTGTTAGAGATTCATAATCTATAGGAACATTTAAATGTTCAGCAGGAATACATCCACCTGAAGGGCCGCCAGTTTGGGCTGCTTTGAACCTTTTCCCCTCTGGTATACCGCCGCCTATATCAAAAATAACCTCTCCCAGTTTGGTGCCCATGGGCACTTCCACCAGCCCGTTGTTTTTAATCTTACCTGCCAGGGCAAAAACCTTTGTCCCCTTACTTTTTTCTGTGCCAATCTCTGCAAACCACTCCCATCCATTTCTTATAATGGTTGCCACATTAGCCAGGGTTTCCACATTATTAATTATGGTTGGTTTACCCCATAAACCAGATGCTGCTGGAAAGGGCGGACGTGTTCTTGGTTCTCCCCTTCGTCCTTCAATTGAGGCTATGAGGGCAGTTTCCTCACCACAAACAAAGGCTCCGGCACCCAAGCGTATTTCAAGGTCAAAGGAAAAGTCGGTTCCGAAGATGTTATTCCCCAGGAGTTTTAGTTCCTTTGCCTGATCAATGGCTATTTTTAATCTTTTTACAGCTATGGGGTACTCTGCTCTTACATACAAATATCCTTTGCTGGCTCCAATGGCATAGCCTGCTATGGCCATACCTTCCACCACGCTATGGGGATCACCCTCCAGAATACTTCTATCCATAAAAGCACCAGGATCCCCTTCATCAGCATTACATACCACATATTTTGGAGTGCCTTCTGCTCTGGCAGCAAATTCCCATTTAAGTCCTGTAGGAAAGCCACCGCCACCCCTGCCTCTTAAGCCTGATTTTTTGATTTCTTCCAGCACCTGTGAAGGCTCCATCCTTGTTACAGCCTCTGCTAATCCAAAATATCCGTCCCTGGCAATATATTCTTTAATACTTTCAGGGTCTATCACACCACAGTTCCTCAAAGCAATTCTCTTTTGTCTCTTGAAAAAGTCTATACTGCCAAAATCAGGCTGCATAACCTGGGCACTTACCTCCTGGTAAGTAAGTCTCTTCAAGATCCTACCCTTAACAAAATGCTCTTCCACCAGTTCGGGTACATCCTCAGGCTTTACTGTACAATACAAAACAGCCTCAGGATAGACAATGACATTAGGTCCTAAAGCACAAAGGCCTGAACAACCCGTTTCAACTACCTTAACTTCTCTTCCTAGTCCCCTTTTGTCTAGTTCCTCCTTAAATGCATCCATTATAGATTTGCTGCCGAAGGAATGACATCCTGTTCCTGAACAGACTAAAACGTGAGCACGAAACAATTGCACGAATCTCCCCTCCTTTATACCAAGCTCCTACTCATGTATAACCCATTGAGTAAGGACAGATTTGTTAATCAAATGCTTATCTACAATTTCCTTAACCATTTCTACATTAACATTGCCATACATAACCTTCTTTTGCCCGGGAATGTGAACTTCAATTAGAGGCTCTTGAATACAAAACCCTATGCACCCCGTCTGGGTTACCACTGCGTCAATGTTTTTTGCAGCGATTTCTTCTATAAATGCATTCATTACTTCTCTAGCTCCTGAAGCTATACCACATGTTCCTAATCCTACGACAATCCTGACCTTTTCGCCCTCTTCCCTTAACCTGATTTCCTCCATTGCTTCCTTTCTAATCTTTTCTAAATCCTGAATTGTCTTCAACTTACTCACCTCCATCATATAGCTTAGATAAACCCTGCCCAATTGTTTCCCTAATCCATTGAAGAACTTTTGGATGGTTTACTGGCACGGGTGATACAATTTTTTCTATCTGCTTACTATCAAAAGTAAATAGACACCCATTAAACTCATGGGTATATATAACCCTAATACTAGAAGCAGAACATAGAAAAGCCGTAATGGTGCCTGCCACATCCCCTAATGGGGGTCTATCCCAATGGCTTCTTTGAAATGTGGCTTTTACTATTAGACCCTGTGAGTGGGCTGGGGTTAACTCCACTTTACCATTACAGGCCTCAGCCGCAGCCTGTAAAAGGGCTAAACCTAACCCTACTTTCCTGGTTTTACGCCCTGTTTTAAAGGGATCTAGAGCCTGCATCATAAACTTTTCGTCCATTCCCCTGCCATTGTCCGCTACAGTAATGAGTATGGTATCTGTCCGACTATCTTCAAAAATGTTAAGCTCAATTACAGCAGCACCGGCTTCCCAGGAATTCATTAAAAGATCAAGAATGTGTTGGGCTAGTTCTTCCATCTTATTCCTTGCAGCACTTTTTAACTGACTGTAATGCCTTGTCTGGTTTTAAAAGACCGTGGGCTTCATTGTTAATAGTCATAACAGGACCTAAACCACAGGCACCCAGGCACCTTACACTTTCCAAAGAATACATGCCGTCATCTGTGGTATCTCCAGCCTCAATTCCCATATGCTTCTCAAGGGCTGTCAAGATTTCAGGGGCTCCCTTTACATAGCAGGCTGTTCCCATACACAAACACACCTTGTATTTTCCCTTTGGCTTGAAGGAAAAATGAGAATAAAAGGATGAAACACTATAGACCTCTGCCTGTGCAACTCCGAGACCTTCAGCTATTTTTATCTGTACATCCCTTGGCAAGAAGCCTACAATTTCTTGTATTCGATGTAAGACTTCAATCAGCGCTGAAGGCTGTCCCCTGTACTCTTCAATAATTTCATTAATCTGGGGGTTCAAAGTTTCCCAATTAATTTCAGGTAAAGCTGATGACATAAATTTACCTCCTTCATTTAGAAATTAACTGCTTAACTGCTGATTTAACAACCTTGAGCTTGTTACTACAATCACAACCATGGATGCATATTTTTATGCATTAATCTCCCCCTTTCATAATCCTAAATTTATTATTTAACAGGGCTTTTTTAAGGGAATAAAAATCCAACTCCCCCTTATAAGAAATATATGCCCTGCCAATATCACTTAACAAATGTGCATCTGATGAAGAAATTACAGGATATCCAGCTACATCTATCCTTTCTATATATACTTGCGGATTAACCCTTGCTGATACCTCAAGAGCGTTTAGCCTTAAGTTCTTAGGAATAAAACCCAGCAATGACAGCAGGCTGTATGCCGGCCGGTCTATATGGGCAGCTATTACCAGCCCTTCAAATTCGTGTACCCTGGCTGCTACCCTCTCAACATTCAACCTTACTGAGCTTAGAAGCAATCTTTCTTCTATTCCTATAATGCTGCCTTTACTGTCCAATACTAACTGTTCGCCAAAAATGCTTTTTTTGTTTTTAATGTCAGTCAGATAGTTTTCAATATATTTGTAAAAATCCTCTGCAAGGGAAACAGTTTCAAAAAGGCAGAGGATATGTACCTCCTCCTCGCATTGGATCTCAATACCAGGAACAATTCTAATACTACCAGGCTTGAATGTATCTGCGGCCTCAACAAAGGATTTAAGGTTTAAAACGGAATTATGATCGGCAATACCTATAAGGTTTAATCCCATTTCATAGGCCCTTTGAAGAATCTTCTGTGGTCCCATTTCTTCATGAGCACAGGGAGAAAGGGCCGAATGAATATGAAGGTCAGCATTTACATTCACTTCAGTCATTGCTTTTGGCCTGCATTTTCTGTCATAAGCCTATAGAGTTTTCCCGCTGTTTCAAAGACAGAATCATGACTGTAAAATATTGGGATATTTTCTCCTGTGGCCTTCTCCAACACCTCTGCATCAGGCTTTTTACCAGATACCACAATGCCTGAGAGGTCATTGAGCGAGGCAACAGCTACAATGTTTATGTGTACTTGTTTGGTTATCCATAAATAACCACTCCTGGCCTCTGCTATGACAAAGCTTAACAGGTCAGAGGAATAACCCCATGTGACGTCTCTTTTTTCCCAATCCTTTAGGGATGGATTTAGCAATTCAATACCCATTTTGGAAGCAACGTAATTTAACTGCACATTGTAAACCTCCCTAATAATGAATATTACTTTTAATTTCGCTGACCCATTGCAGGGGGAACCTTTCTAGCCAGCTTTAATACCTCTTCTGCAAGGATTTCTACTTGTTTTCTCAATTTAAAAACACAGTCAGTCTCTAAGGCTAATCCCTTTACAATATCCTCTGCAAGGGCCCTGCAATTTGGACAACCACAGGAACTGCAATCAAGTCCCGGCAATTCCTCTAAAGTTCTTTCTAATTTTTCCATCTTAACAAGGGCTTCCGCCAGGTTTTCATCAAGATTTCTCACCTTCCGAGGCTGAAGACCACCTTTTAGTAAGCAGTGAGATAAATCAACAGTTTCCAAAAGATGCTCTAGCTGCGGATTTGTACCCTTGTTTACCAGCTGGTCAATTCGTACCCTGGCCAGAAAAGGATTCTTGGCCACCAGAGATCCTCCTATACAACCACCCTGGCATGCCTGGCACTCAAGATATGCAATATCCCTCAATTCGCCTTTTTCAACTTGTTCTAAAACATTAATTACATTATGGATGCCATCAACAGCCAGCTTTGTACCATGCTTCACTGCCTTTATCTCGCCACCAGAACTGCCCCATCCTATGCCTAACCCCGAGGCTTTCTGAAGCTTTCTGTTACCCTTAAGGTCTTTGATGTGTTTTAATACCTGGCCGTAAATAGTGGAAATCGAAATAGCACCATCTACATAAACGTGATTCTTGGCTGCTGGCTGCCTAATGGCTGTTATTTTACCCGGACAGGGGGTAATAAAAAAGGTCCCCACTTCTTCAGGAGCATATCCTCTGGAAAGAGCATTCCTTTTTGCATACATGGCCGCCATATTCATGGGAGAGTCTATGGGGATAATATGCTCTAAGAGCAGCGGAAAACGAACCTGAATAAGACCAACTACAGCTGGACAGGCCTGAGATATGAGGGGCTTTAGGTTTTGATTTTCTTGCAAGTAATTATTTATCCCCCTGGTTACTACCTCTGCTGCCAGTGCTACTTCAAAAACATCATCAAAACCAATCATTAACAAGGCTTCCAAAACTTCATCAAGGGTATGTTTAGAGTCGAATTGTCCGTAAAAAGAAGGCGCTGGAAGGGCAATTTTATGTTTAAAATCTTTTAATTTATCTAGAAAATCTTCAACTGCAATTTTGGCATGGTTAGGACAGGTTCGTATGCATTCACCACAGTCAACACAAAGCTCCTCAATAATTCGAGCTTTACCATCTCGTACCCTTATAGCTTCGGTAGGGCACCTTTTTATGCAGTTTGTGCATCCCTTACATTGTTCTTTATCTAACCTCACAGAATGAAAATACTGTTTCAAGGCTGTTTACCTC
>JAGXSK010000171.1 GCA_018333845.1 Clostridia bacterium
GCAATAACAAAAGCCTTTAAAATCATTTCATAAAGATCCTGGGCGTCTTCAGCGTGCAGCATAATAATACCGGTATCCAGCATGAAAGACATTTCAATGGTATCCGGCTGGATAGTCAGGGGAGAATTCACCCCTCTGGTCATAAAAGCACAAACAATGGGCAGCCTTGCGCCGGCCCAGGTCGAAAATGCTTCAAAAGCCCGCAAAGTTCCAGGTCCGCCTGTGGCGGTAAACACCCGCACACCCCCCATGGAGGCGCCGGCCACTGCCGACATAACGGCAAACTCGTTTTCGCCACGGAAATATTCCCGAAGGTATCCCTCGGCATATATATCCCCTACCAAATGCATGCTTTCTGATTGGGGGGTGATGGGATAAGAGATAGCCATGTCTACATTAGCCCTTTTAATGGCTTCTTTGACTGCCTCACTCCCGGTAATAAACATTTTTTCCCTTTCGGCCTGAAAAAAGAGGTTTTCGGGTTCTACGATTTTTTGTTGGATCATTTAATCTCCTCCCTCATCTGGCTGATAATATCCGTGAGCTTGCTGATCTCTGCCAGCCCTGCACTTCTTAAAGTAATCATGGCATCTTCATGTCCTACTTCCCCGCAGAGGGCGATGGTGTAGCAATCCGTGCCTCCCCTGATTATCTTAAGGGCCACATTGGCATAGTGACAGTGGACGCCTACAAATACGCAGACATCTATTTTGTTATGCCAGATGGTTAAATTGGGGTGGTTAGGGTTGATTTCCACCGCTGGGTTAATCATGGGGTATTTAGGCCGGTAATCCGGCATGGGGATTATTTTGGCGCCGGCAGTCTCTGCTAATTTCTTTATCGCCTTGGCTTTTTCCGCTACTCCTTCCTTCCAGGCCCAAAGAATCAGCGGGCCGGGGAAAAAGACCGGATTTTTGGCCGCTAAGAGTTTCTCAGCTATTTTTTTCATAGCTTCATCTTCCGGAACTACCTTGCCTTCCACCAGTGATTCCCCTTCCCCGGGAAGCATTACCCCCATTGAAGCGGCTGCCGGCGGTAGATATCCTTCCGGTCCCGACTGAACTCGGTACAAATTTGTTGACATTTTCATTCCTCCCTACATAATCTGATTATGAGCAAGCGACCCGTAACTGAAAGCAAAACCCATCTCATAAACCACACCATATCCTTTGTTTATTTAACCGGTGATGCTTGCAATTTCCAGGTTGCCTGAAATATCGCTCAAACTTCCATGGTCGCTCCTAACACCATTTTTACCTTTACCGTAAATATCTTTATAAACTGTAAATCCGCTTACTCCCGAAGCTTAAAGCAGTTTAACAACTTTGACACGGCAGGCCTTTTATCCTATGATGCTAATCAGTTTTATCAAAAAACTCCATCAGCCAATCTACTCCATCAAATATCCGCCGTTAAACTATATTTGCTCTAAGGAACGGCCCATCTTAAAAACCAATATTCGTTCCCCTGTTTTAGTGCTGACATCGGTATGCAAGCTGACCATCCGGGAACCTGTCACATTGAATAATATCTCATCAAGGGATTCCCTGTCGTATTCAATTAACTGCTGACATACATTTTTGACTAGAATCACCCCTTCCTTTTCTTTTAACAGATGAGATTCAATGGGGGGAATTTCTACTTTAAAAGATACGATAATCATGTCCCGGATAATATCGGTTTTAACCTCTACGAGATTTTTGCCCAAATAATTCTGGTGCCACTGAATCACCAGGGCAGTAATGGCATTTGCCAACTCACATTGCGGCAATTTTTAACCTCCTCTCTCTACTTTATGAGAATAACAAAGTAAATTGGTAAAGAGGAATGCCTACGATGAGTTTAAAGGGCAGGATAACTCCCAAAGAGGCCCCCAGATATAAGGCCCGGGCTTGGCTTTAGGAAACAAAACCCGCATGGCCACAAGAGCTATACTATATAAAACTGCTGGCGGCAAGCACTTCCAAAAGGGTTACACCACCAATGCTCAGCCGGCAAGATCCCCTATTAGTATTCCTAGCAAAGCATTAACAAGGGGCACTAAGATACCAAAAACCAACAGAAAAATCCCTGCTTTTTTCAGTTCCCACAATTTACTTGCCGCAAGCATTCCCATTTTCAGCATAAACAAACTTAAAATCCCCATGAAGATATCTTTATAAAAAACTATACTGTTTCCATTCCCTTAGGTCCGGTCAGGTAACCCACTGCCCATCATCCCAAAATTTTTTTATTATCTTGTCTGTCTGAACTGGACAATCCGTCTTAAAAAGCAGGTGCCCCATCTTCCGCTTTGGAGCCGGATTGCCATGCTTGCCGTACAGGTGTATTTTTACGTCTCCTGAAAAATTAGGTATATTTTCTAATATCTTTGGCAGGGTGCTTCCCAGTATGTTTATCATGACCGCCGGAGTCATCAGTTGCGTGGATCCCAAAGGCAGCCCGCAAACTGCGCGGATTAACTGTTCAAACTGGGAAGTAAAACATGCGTCCAAGGTGTAATGCCCTGAATTGTGGGGACGGGGAGCTATTTCGTTGACCAGTAAGCCTTGAGGAGTAACAAAAAACTCCACGGCCAACACCCCTACTAACTTAAAGTACTGGGCAATCCCCCGGGTAATTTCTACGGCCATGGACTCCCTTTGTGGAGAAATGCGAGCCGGAACAACAGTTATGTGAAGAATGTTCTCCCGATGTATGTTTTCCGATACCGGGTAAACGGCCATTCCCCCTGCTTCTTCCCTGGCCACGATAACTGAAATCTCCTGGGTAAGAGAGATCTTTTTCTCCAGAACCCATATATTATCATGGGATTGAACTAACTCCGCTGCTTTACTGAAATCCTGAGGGTTATTTAGAACAAACTGCCCTTTGCCGTCATACCCCCCTGTGGCTGTTTTCAGCACACCAGGATATCCAATCTGTGCAGTCCCTATCTTCAGATCTTCTATGTTTCTGACAATAACAAAAGGCACAACTGGAAACCCAGCTTTTTCCAATTGCTGTTTTTCCAGAATACGGTTTTGAGCGACAGACAGAACATGGCTTTTTTGCGGCAAATAATAGCTTCTCTCCAGCTCTTCAACTAACCGGACATCAATATTTTCAAACTCGTAGATCAGCACATCAGATCTCTCAGCCAGCCTTATTGCCGCTGCCACATCATCCAAAGCAGCCACAATCTGGTCATCAGCCACCTGACCGCAAGGGCAATCGGGGGTGGGATCCAGGCAGATAATACGGTATCCCATTTTTCTGCCTTCAATGGCTGTCATTCTTCCTAACTGACCACCCCCCAGGATACCAATGGTGGACCCTGGGAGTATTATCTTGCCCGGCATCTCAAGACCACTCCCCTTTTTCCAGAACCTGCCGTGCTGCCTTGTCCCGGCGGCTTGCCAGCTTCCTGGCAAGTTCTTCGTCACGCAAAGCTAAAATTTGCGCACCAAGCAAAGCGGCGTTTTTCGCTCCCCAGGTGCCGATAGCCATGGTAGCTACCGGCACTCCGACAGGCATCTGGACAATGGACAGCAGGGAGTCCAGGCCCTGAAGGTGAGCAGAAGGGATTGGTACGCCAATAACAGGAAGCAGAGTCTTAGCAGCCACCATCCCCGGTAAATGGGCCGCTCCTCCGGCCCCGGCAATAATAACCATGATCCCCCGCTTCGGTGCGTTTTCAGCAAAACTAAACAACCAATCAGGAGTGCGATGGGCAGACACGATCTTTTTTTCCCATGGAATACCCAGTTCATCCAAAACAAGGATTGTCTCCTTCATTATCGGCCAGTCTGATTCGCTGCCCATGATAACAGAAACTAGAGGTTTTACTTCTTTTTCTTCCTCATTATTATGCAAATTTAACTGTACATTGGACTCAATAGTCGGTTTTAAGTCAATAGGTTGCATTAACAACCCTCCTATGTTATCAGGTTTATTTATCCCAAGAACTTTCTCAAGCTTAACGCCCTGAGAACATACTCTCCAAACCTTCTTCACTGTTTTTTGCAATGAGTTCGCAAAATAAACCGTTAATTCTTTATGTTCTGCTTCTGGTTTATAATCTGGCGGAAAGTCTCTTGCTTTTAGTTTGAGGTCTTTAGGCAAGAATAATGTATCTAGATTATTGCAAATTCATAATTCTATGGATTGTCGGCATTTTGGACACTTTTATTCCTTCCTTAAACTAAAAGCTTGAAAGTTACTTTTTCCTAATCATCAAAAATCCAACACCGGTTTCTTTTAAAAATCTGGTGTTGGATTGCCTCTTAACCGATAGCATTACCCTTTATAAAGCCTTCCAATTTCGTTATTATAAATCAATGTCGCGCTCCATTACGAATACAAAAATCCGCTCGCCCGTCTTTGTGCTTATATCCGTGTGCAAACTAATCACTTTGACTGAGGTGATTCTGGTTAAAATTTCTTCCAGTTCAGCACGCCCCTGCTCAACCAATTGCTGCCGCAACTTTTTGACCAGAGCCATACCTTCTTTTTCTCTAGATAAAACCCTTTCAGCTGTTGACAACATCCCTTGCAAAGTAACAATTACCATGTTGCGGATAATATCCGTCTTGGCTTCGGTAGGGCCTCTCCCTATATAATCCTTCTCCCATTGAATTATCTTCTTTGTTATTTCATCTTCTTTTTGTCCCCTAGTATAAACCATAGCCAAGCCCCTTGTACAATTAGATTGACTATATCTATAATACATTCATTGTCATTATTCAAATTATAATATAAACACATAAGAATTGCAACGCGTTTCTCGCACAGTTCAACTTAAATTCTCTCGAAATTATTCAACTAAAAGTCTTTCAGCTGCTTTTCGCAAATAAAAGTCTGTAAAGCTGGATCAGCACGAGGGGCGTTAGGGCCAGGGCATAAATGGTGCTGAATTGGGCTGTATTAAGCATGGCTATTTCAAACACCTCCATCAACGGGGGCAGCAACAGCACAGAGTGCAATAGTATAATGCCAAGGATCAATGCGTACCAAGAATATTTATTCGTAAATAAGCCTATTTTAAAGATAGATTCATTAGACCTTGAGTTGAAGCCATGGAACAATCTTGCCAAACACAGAGTAGCAAATGCCATGGTGCTGGCTAGCACCGAATCGCCTGTCGATAGACCTATATGGTAGGCAATAATGGTGACGGCGCCGATGATGAAACCTTCCATGAGAATTTGTCTTGCAAAGGCTTTGCTCAGCAACGGGGTTTTAATGTCCCGAGGCTTTTTCTTCATGATGTTTTTATTATGTGGTTCAAGTCCAATGGCAATCGCCGGTAAACTGTCAGTAAGCATGTTGATGAATAATAGATGTATTGCAGTAAAAGGTACTGGCAGAGCCAATAATGAAGCATAAACTACAGACATAACCCCACCGGTATTTCCTGCCAGCAGGAACCGAATTGAATTCTGGATATTAGCGTAAATACTGCGGCCATTGGAGATAGCTTTGACTATTGTCGAGAAGTTGTCATCAGTAAGTACCATTGAAGAAGCATCCTTGGCAACATCTGTTCCAGTAATCCCCATCGCAATTCCAATATCCGCCTGCTTCAGGGCCGGGCCGTCATTGACACCATCACCTGTCATTGCCACGACACTCCCTCTTTCTTGCCATGCCCGGACAATCCTAATCTTGTGCTCCGGGGATACCCGCGCATAAACTGATATCTTTTCGACGTTAGCGATCAGTTCCTCATCGCTCCATTTTTCGATTTCAAAACCTTCGACTACTTCAGATTCATCCTTTAAAATCCCAATCTGCCTGGCAATAGCTGAGGCGGTAATCCTATGATCACCGGTAATCATAACAACTTTTATGCCAGCTTTAACGCATTCTTCAACCGCAGGCGCTGATTCTGGCCTTGGAGGATCCATCATGGATATCAATCCGATGAAAACCATATCCCTTTCATCCTCAAGCCCAATCTCGTGACCTTCCAATACTTCTTTATAGGCAAATCCCAGCACCCTAAGACCATTAGAAGAAAAATCCCTGTTTATTTTCTCAACTTCCGCTTTATGTTCCTCCGTAAAATCAACTATACCCCCCGAGGTTTCGATTTTAGTTATCCTGGAAAGAAGAACATCCGATGCACCTTTTGTGCACATCAAATACCGGCCGTCGATCTTGTTGACTGTACTCATCAGTTTTCTGTCAGAATCAAAGGGGATTTCTCCAACACGAGGATAGCGCTCCCTGACCACAAGCTCGTCAAGACCGTAAATATCCCCAAGATTGACGAGAGCAATTTCGGTCGGATCACCAATTTCCTTGTTCGCTACAGTCACCGAATCGTTGCATAAAAGTGCCATTAAAACAATTCTATGCTCCATTGGCTTCTCCAAATCCAATTTATCATATTCCACAACTTTATTATCAACATAGACATACTGCACTGTCATCTTATTCTG
>JAGXSK010000172.1 GCA_018333845.1 Clostridia bacterium
AAACTATATTATGATAAACGTGCAAAAGACCCTATTTATTATGCCCAACAAGGCTTTAGAAATGGGAAAAAAACAACAACAAAAAATGTAGCAATAATCGGGAAGCATTCTGAGCTCTTGAAAATTACAAGTGATCCTCTGGCCTATGCAAAAGAACAGATACAGAAGTATAATGATGAACTGAAGAATAACAAGGTCTCAATGGAGGTGGTTATAGACTTTGATAAAAAAATCAAGTCAAGCAATGACCTTGTATCTTCAAGCAATCAAGTGAACATAGGATACTTTATTCTACAGAAGATATACCATGAACTTAAAATAGGCACCTTTTTCAAGAATGTTACCTCTGATTTAAAGATTACATTTGATCCAGATCAGATCAACCGCTTTATGACCTACGCAAGAATCCTTGAACCTGATTCAAAGCTCGGTACATATGACCATCTTCACAGATACTATGAACAACCGACTTTTAAATATGTACACATACTCCGCACAATGGATATCCTTGAGCAACATTATGATGAATATATCTGCCACTTATTCAAGCAGAGCAATACCATTGTACCTCGTGACACTTCTGTATGTTATTTTGACTGTACCAATTACTATTTCGAAATTGAATGTGAGGATGAAGACTATGTTGACGAAGTGACCGGTGAGATTTTCAAAGGCTTGCGAAAATACGGTCCATCAAAAGAGCACAAACCTAATCCTGTTGTAGAAATGGGATTGTTCATGGATTCCCGTGGCATCCCGATTTCCATGTGTATTAATTCCGGTTCAGACAACGAACAAACCTGTGCTATCCCTCTTGAAAAGAAATTGGCCCAGATGTTGGATGGCAAAAAATTCATTTATTGTGCTGATGCAGGTCTGGGCTCAATGAATATTAGAAAATTTAATTCTATGGGAGGGAGATCCTTCATAGTGACCCAGTCCATCAAAAAGTTGTCAGACACACTCAAAAAAGCTGTTTTTAATGATTACGAGTACAGACTTCTGTCAAATGATAGACCAGTCACAATTGAAGACATGAAGGTTTTCGATAAGAATGATAAAAAAAATCTAGAGCTTTACAATGACAGTGCTTATAAGATTGTGGAAGCTGATAAGTTAATAGATCTCGGATTATATGATGAAAAAGTCTTGAAAAATGGCAAGACGAAAAAAGTCAAATCCAAAGCTATTGTAAAACAGAGGCTTATTATAACTTTTTCAAGAAAAATGATGGAATATCAAAGATATATAAGAAACAAACAGATCGAACGGGCAAAAAAGATTTTAGCAAGCAGCGATCCTGAATCTATAAAAAAGGGACCCCACGATGTCAGACGTTTTATTAAAAGAACCTCAATATCAAAATCCGGTGATAAGGTGACAGACTCCTACTATATTGACCATAGTGTAATTGAAGAGGAAGAAAAGTATGATGGCTATTATGCCGTTGCCACAAATCTGGATGATGATGCTAAAACAATCATTGAAATCAGCTCCAAAAGACACAAGATCGAGGACTGCTTCAGAGTAATGAAAACAAACTTCTCAGCCCGTCCAGTTCACCACCGCAACAGGGAGAGAATAATCGCTCACTTTATGATATGTTATACAGCTCTCCTTATATATCGACTTCTTGAGGCAAAGCTCGATGATTATGGAACGCACTTTACCGTTGAGAACATAATTGAAACACTAAAGAACATGGAGGTAGTAAACGTGCAGGATATGTATTATCAATCAATATACAATGGTTCTCAGGTATGTACAGCATTAAATGCTGTGTTTGGTCTGGCATTAGACAAAATGTATTACCAACCAAAAGAACTTAATAAAAAGATTAAAAAAATTTTAACATAGGCATTTACATACAACCTACCCTCCCGCTGACACATAACGAGTCAGCGAAGAAAGAGTTAAAAACCATTGAAATTACTACTTTCTAGCACATTTATAGTTGCCTCACTCCTCGTTATGTGATACAATATATACATAACGAGGAGGTGTTCTGATGACCGCCATTATTCACCAGAAAGACAAGCGATCCGGTATTACATATGCGTATGAGTCCGTGTCCTACTGGGACAAGCAAAAGCAACAGTCGCGTTCTAAGCGAACCCTCATTGGCCGGGTGGATGACAAGACCGGTGAAATCCTTCCGACAGACGGCCGGGGGCGGAAAAAGAAAGACGAATCTCTTCCTGCAAAAAAAGGACCGGTTCCTGCAGAGAAAACTGCCCGTTCTTTTTATGGTGCCACGTATCTGCTGGATACCATTGGCGAAAAGTTGGGCATCGCCCAGGATTTAAAGGCCTGTTTTCCGGAAACCTACCTGCAGATCCTATCCACGGCCTATTATCTGGTACTGGAAGATCACAACCCCCTGTATCGTTTTGAAAAATGGGGAAGCCTACACAAACACCCCTACGGCAAAACCATTACATCCCAGCGTAGCAGCGAATTGTTCGGATCCATCACAGAACAAGACAAGCAGCAGTTCTTTAAGCTTCAGGGGAAACGCAGGAGTGAAAATGAATACTGGGCCTACGACATTACCTCTATCTCCAGCTATTCCCAATGTCTGCGACAAGTGCAATACGGTAAAAACAAGGAGGATGACAGGCTTCCACAGCTTAACCTGGCCCTGGTTTTTGGTGAAACGTCCAACCTGCCTTTTTACTATCGAAAGCTGGCAGGCAACATTCCAGACTCCAAAACCCTGAAGCACTTATTGGCGGAATTAGACACCTTGGGTTTTGCCAAAATTAAGCTTGTTATGGACCGGGGTTTTTACAGCGAAGAAAACATTAATGCCCTCTTTAAAGACCATCTGAAGTTTCTCATCGCCGGCAAAATGTCTTTGAACTTCATGAGGTCGAACCTGGAAGGCATTTATGACAGCTTCCGCAGCTTTGAACACTACAATGAGACACATGAACTCTACTGCCGAACAGTTGAAACCCAGTGGCAGTATACTCAGTACCGGCCGTACAAGAAGGAAACCCTGAAAGAACCCCGCCGGATCTATGTCCATTATTACTATAACATCGACAAAGCCGCCGAAGAGGAGAAAGCTTTTGACAGAAACCTAATGGCCCTGCGCCGCGAACTGGAATCCGGCAAGCGGATCCCAGAGCATGAAAACCAGTACAAAAAGTACTTTGATGTAAAGACCACACCCAAACGGGGCACAAAAGCAACAGTAAAGGAAGAAGCGGTTTTACAGGCCAAGAAGTATTTCGGGTTCTTTGCGCTTCTCACCAACCAACCTATGGACGCGGTAACCGCCCTGGAAATCTACCGGAACAAGGACCTGGTGGAAAAGGCCTTTGGCAACCTGAAAGAACGGTTAAACCTACGCCGCACCCTGGTATCCTCCGAGCAAAGCCTGGAAGGTAAGCTCTTCGTTGAGTTTGTGGCTTTGATATACCTGTCTTACATTAAAAAACAGATGCAGGTGTCGGGTTTGTTCAAAAAGTACACCATCCAGGGAGTTCTGGACAAGTTGGATGTCATTGAATGTTTTGAAACTCCCGGCCAGCAACTGCGTGTAGGCGAACTGCTGGAGAAGCAAAAGGAGATTTATCATGCACTGGGAGTTGAGCCACCTACATCGTTATGAGTTGGCGGGAATCCAGG
>JAGXSK010000173.1 GCA_018333845.1 Clostridia bacterium
CGCCTGTATTGCTGTATGCCCTACCCAGGTGATGACTTATGGAAACAGAGATGATCTGTTGATAAAAGCGAGGAGTATAATTGATAAAAACAGCAGCTATATAGATTATATTTACGGCGAAAAAGAGGTGGGCGGTACAAACTGGCTATATATTTCTGATGTGCCCTTTGATAAACTTGGCTTTCCAACTAATCTTACTACAAACCCACTTCCGCACTATCTGCACGAGTTTCATGAATGGATGCCGCGTATGTTTATAGGTGGTGGGGCTATCTTGGCAGGTCTGTCATTTTACACAAAACGCAGAAATGATGTATTTGACAAAGAAAACAACAAGGAGTAATTACAGGTTTTATATATAAAAAATGGATGGAGGGGAGTAGGTATGAAGATTAGAAGATGGTCGTTTAAAATGACACCAGTGCGATGGGTTCTTATTATAGTGGCTCTAATGGGTATATTGTTCTCAATATTTCGCCTGGCAACGGGCTTGGGATTTTCCACAAACTTAAATGATGATTGGCCATGGGGTCTTTGGATAATCCTGGATTTGACTGCAGTTGCCCTGGCTGGAGCTGGCTATAGCATGGCTGTTCTAGCCCATACTTTACACATAAAGGATTTTGCAGTATTAGCCCGTAGGGGGATGCTTATATCCCTGCTTGGATATATATTTGTTTTAGCCACGTTAATGTTAGAAATTGGCCGATGGGACAATGCCTATAGACCGCTTATTTCTTGGGGTTATTACTCCCCATTATTTGAAGTGTTTATAGCAATATCATTTTACATGGTAATCCAAGCCTTTGAATTTGGAGAGGTTGTAACTGAAAGGGTCTTAAAACCCCTCCATAAACCGATTAAATTTGTTTTACCTGTGGTCTTTTTCCTGGGTGCCCTTATACCCTTTGGACATCAAGCTTCCTTGGGTGCAGTTTACCTGATATTCCCTGACAAACTGGATCCATTATGGTATACATCCAACTTGCCATGGTTTTTCTTGATAACTTCATTTTTTGCAGGTCCAGCCATGGTTTTAATTGACACCCTCTGGTCAAGTCGTGCTTACAATTACCAACTAGATATTAAGGCTCTGGTACGTTTAGCCCGTGTAGGCGGATATTTAATGGCTGGATATCTAATCTGGAAGATCTATGATTTGTTTGTTTTGGGTGCTGCTCAGAACATGTTTGCTGGAGATTTTAAAGGAAATCTGTTTTTGGTGGAATTGGGCTTGGGTGTTTTGCTGCCTGTAATCATCTGCTTTAGCCCATGGATACAAACCAAGAAGGGAATGCTCTCCTTTGCATTATTATGTGTGTTTGGTGTAGCAATGAACCGCTTTAATGTGGTTTTTACTGGAATGTTTGATGCACTGGGACCTACCTATGTGCCTAATTTTGTGGAATGGGTCATCAGTATTGGTTTAATTGCCCTGGTATTAATAATGTACCTGTTTATTGTAGAAAACTTTAACATCTACAACCAACACCATGGAACTCATGAAAAGAGCAGGGAGAAAGCCTATACCCAGCATAGAAAAACTTCACTCTATGGTGGAAAACAATATAATCAGGGGTAAGCTGCATTTTTAATTGTAGTTAATTTAAAAGGCCTGTGCTGCCTTTTTAAAACTTGGGAAATGAGGTGATTAGATGCCAACCATTACTTACGACGGCCCAGCTTTGTCCATAGAGAATAAGCGTATGGCTGCCAGGGAAATTACTGATATAATCTGCAGGGCTGCCAACCTGCAGCCATCGGACATTGTAGTGGTATTCAAGGAGAATGCTCCTGAAAACGTGGCTGTAGCCGGCAAGCTTATTGCCGACAGGAAAAAGGTTTAATTTCTTAAGTAATCTTCACAAAAAATTCGATTCTTATGATAAATAAACTATGCTATTGTATATATTATAGTGGTGCTGCATAAAATACCCTTACCCTGCGGCCTGCACCACTGTAATTTTTTCATTTCCTGCATAAATAATGATTACTATTATTTTTAATAAGGCTTGTAATTCAGTAAATAAAGGGGGTTAAAATTTCTTGATTAATTCAATTCCCCAATCCTCGGAAGCCAGGACAGAATTTACATATTATGTTGGCATAGGTGCATCTGCTGGCGGACTTGAAGCCCTGGTGTCTTTTTTTAAAGAAATGCCTGAGGATACAGGCATGGTTTTTATAGTAATCCAGCACCTTTCTCCTGACTACAAAAGCTTGATGAATGAATTGCTCGCACGTCATACCAGGATGTCCATTGAAATTGCCCAGGACGGTATTGCTGCTCAGCCTAATACAATTTATCTAATCCCCCCCAGAAAGAATTTATCTATCTTTCATGGCAAGTTTTATCTAGAAGAGCAAAAGAGCAGAGGATTAAACCTGCCAATAGACATCTTTTTCCGTTCCCTGGCAGCTGATAAAAATAAAAATGCCATAGGAGTTATCCTGTCAGGTACGGGCAGTGATGGAACCCTGGGCATACGTGCAATCAAGGAAGCCGGCGGCATGGTTATGGTACAGGATGACCAGAGTGCCAAATTTGATGGCATGCCTCGCAGCTCAATTTCAACTGGGCTCGTTGATTACATTCTTCCCCCTGAAAAAATGCCGGGGGAGCTGCTAAATTACATTAAACACCCATTTATTAAGAAAAGTGCAACCCTGGATAATATAATGTCCAAGAACATAGACACCCTTACCAAAATAATCCTTATGCTGAGGGACCATAGTGGTATTGATTTTTCTTTTTACAAGGAGAACACCATTATCCGCCGTTTGGAGCGCAGGGTAAGCATCAACCGTTTCAATACCCTGGAAGAATACCTGGTGTTTTTATCAGAGTCAAGCAAAGAAAAAGACATCCTCTACCGGGAACTGTTAATTGGGGTGACCAGGTTCTTCCGTGACCAGGAAGTTTTTAATAGTATCAATGAAAAGGTTTTACCAAAGCTGACATACGGTAAAAAGGCAATTCGTATTTGGTCTGCCGGCTGTTCTACAGGGGAGGAGGTTTATTCCCTGGCCATGCTCTTTAGTGAATACATAACCAAGAATAAGATTGATTGTGAGATAAAAATCTTTGCTACAGATATAGATCGCGATGCCGTTGAACTTGCTGGTCAGGGGCTTTATCCGGAAAGCATTGTGGCAGATGTTGACCCGGTTCTCCTTACCAAATATTTTACTCGTAAAGAAAATGGATACCAGATAAATGATATAATTCGCAAAAAGGTTGTATTTGCCACCCACAACCTATTAAAGGATCCGCCCTTTTCCAAACTGGATTTGATTGTTTGCAGAAATCTCTTTATATATTTAAAGCCCGAGATGCAGCAAAGGTTGCTGGCAATGTTCTATTATTCCCTGAATTCAGATGGATTTTTAGTGATGGGCAGCAGTGAATCCATTGGAGAAATGAGTGAAGCTTTTCAAGCAGTTGATAGCAAATGGAAAATATATAAATACAAGGAAGGCTATAAATCACCCTTAATAAGGGACTTGCCAATTCCAAGGAATCATGCCTATGAAGGTTTGGGATATACCAGCCTTGCAAATTCCCCCAAGTTTAAAATGGAAAAATTAATGGAGAGTGCCATTTCTGCAGTACTACCCCCAGCAATTATAGTTGATGATGAGGATAATATAATTCATGTGGTTAATGATGTTAGCAAATTTTTTCAGATCAAGCCCGGGCGGTTTTCTCAAAACCTTTACTCTAATCTAAACAATGATTTATCAATAGTGGTGAATAACCTTCTAAGGCGTTTAAAAACAACAAACACCCAGGTTATCTTTGAAAAATACAACAGCTCTAATGGACTTGAGAAATATAAGGTTATTATTGAAGGACGAGTCATATATCTGGACAAGAAAGCCTTTTATTTGTTGAGTTTTTCTTCTGAGGAAGTAAAACCCAACAAAGCAGAAGAGTTTACAGGAACTGTATCTGTGGATATGGGTATTGAAAGCAGAGTGGAAGAATTAGAAAAGGAGCTGCAGATCACTAAAGAAAGTCTTCAGGCAACTGTTGAGGAGTTAGAAACCTCCAATGAGGAGCTGCAGTCCTCCAATGAAGAGCTCATAGCCTCCAATGAAGAATTACAAAGTACAAATGAAGAACTTCAATCTGTAAATGAGGAGCTCTACACAGTTAATTCTGAACACCAGACCAAAATCGAAGAGCTGGTTAGATTAAATAACGATCTGGACAACTTATTGAAAAATACTGAAGTAGGTGCACTGTATTTGGACCGTAATCTCTGCATACGCAAGATAACACCACTGGTCACCAGTATTACCAACATACTGCCAGGAGATATTGGCAGACCAATATCCCACATATCTGTTATGAATCAATACAGTGATTTGCTCACTGACATATATAGTGTAGTAGAGGAGTTAAAAAGTGTAGACAAAGAGCTTCGCGATGGCAAGGGTAATGTTTGGCTTGCCAGAATACGTCCCTATCGTACTGAATATAACTCTGTAGAAGGAATAATGATGACATTTTTTGATATCAGCAGGATAAAGGAGTTAGAAAGGGAGCTTAAGCACAACTGTGATTTGCTTGAAAAGGTTCTGGAGAATAGTCCAATAATCAAAATCATGACAAACTCTGAAGGATTTATTACCTATGCCAATAAAAAGGTTGAGGATATTTTTGGAAAATCTGCCCGAGAGGTTGTTGGAGCCTTTTCCTTTCCAAAAGAATTTGCAATAGATTTGGAACAAGAAACCCCCTTTGCAATTCTAAAAAGAACCTTACAGCCATTAGAGGGATATAAGTATTATATGAAAGCTGCAGGAAGCAAAAAGCTGCTATTAACAGTTAATGCAGTGCCTGTAATGGGACACAATGGAGGGTTTGATGGAGGGGTCTTTACCATACATATTGAAAAGGGAGGCATATCATGAAAAGCATAGACCACCGAAAAGTTGATCTGCATAAAAAAATTGATGAGATATTAAAAACAAGAAAAATTGACGCAGCTTTTTTAAGCAGTAAAACCATGGATGAGATTCTAGAAGAAATTTCAATATACCATCAAGAGCTGGAGTATCAAAACAAAGAATTAATGCGCATACAGGAGGACCTGGAGAAGTCACAAAAGTATTATTACAGCCTTTTTAATGAGGCGCCTATAGGATATGTAACCTTTCATAAGGACTATAATATTCATATGACTAACCTGGCTTTTGAGAATATGGTTGGCCTGGATAAACTTGAATTGAGGGATATCTCCTTTGCAAGGCTTATTAAAGAAGACTATCAGGATGCTTTTTACTTTCATATTAGAAAGCTTCTCAAGGAGCAGTCCCCTCAAAGTCTTGAGCTGGTTTTGAAGACCAGTGGGCAGGATATATTTGTAAAAATCAAAAGCAACATCTTGAAAAAGGCTGATTTGTCTTTAATCAGGTGTGCCGTTTTAGATATTAGTATGGAAAAAGAAGCAGAAAGGAAGCTGCGGGAAAGTGAGGAAAAATTCAGAACCATTATTGAAAATTCCAATGACATAATCTATGCATTGTCATTACAAGGGGACTTGATATATGTTTCTCCTAACTGGAAGGGCCTCTTGGGACATGAAGTTGATGAGGTTAAGGGATACAATCTAGCTTTTTTTATCCACCAGGAGGATGTGAATAGGGTGCTGGCCTGTATTCACAGGGTTGCTCAAGATAATTGCCCTATAGAGCCTGTGGAGTTTAGAGTTCGTCATAAAAATGGACAGTGGCGGTATTATGAAACCAGGATATCC
>JAGXSK010000174.1 GCA_018333845.1 Clostridia bacterium
AGACCTGGGGTGGTTTTTCTTGTATCTACAATCTTTACAGGATAGCCTATAGTTTCCTGGACATAACCATGGGTTTTAGCTGCAATGCCAGACAGACGCTGCAGAAAATTTAATGCGACCCTTTCACCGGACAGAATTGCCTGGAGTGAACCGGAAAAGCGGGCCAATATCATTCCAGATTTGACATATTCTCCATCATTTATTAATCCATTCCAGACCATGTTTGGATCAAGCTTTTCAAATACCATTTTTGCCACTGGCAGACCTGCTATAACACCTTCATCTTTTGCCAGAAAACACCCCTGACCCCGGGCATCTGGAGAAAAGAGGTTAAAGGTAGTAAGGTCGCTGTGTCCTACATCCTCTGCAATTGCCTGAGCAACTATTTTCTGTACCTGACAACTATTAATATCCATAAAATATAGCCCTCCTTGAGATTTGGCGCACAGCCATGGCCCATGGCTGCTTCTCGCCTCCTAGAAGAATAGACCCTAAAGAATAACCCCAACCTGGATTTGTTTAGTTAAATTAATTTGGATAGAAACCCTGTTTATCACTGCTTTGGCTGCTGCTTTGAGCATCTGACCGGTAATGTGCGCCACAGCTAGTTTTTCTTGTCAGTGCACCCTGGGTTATAAGATATGATACTATTATTTTATTTTGAAGTTCCAGACCTTCCCTGGAACCTAATTCACTAAGAAGAAGAGGGAAGAGCCTTTTTAAGAATTTCATTTGACTATTTAAGCCGCGGGCATCTCTAATTACTCCCACATTGGTTTGCATGGATTTTTTCAGCTGCCTGTCATACTCCTGCAGCTTTGCCTTTGTAACCCTTGCTGTATTTTGTCCAGTATATTTTAAAGTTAAAGGCTTAATTTTAGGCGTGCGGGCTTCATACTGGCATGAAGCCGCCTTGGCTGTCCTATAACCAAAAACAAGACACTCTAACAGGGAATTGCTGGCAAGCCTGTTTGCTCCATTTGCTCCATTACATGCCACCTCTCCGCAAGCAAAAAGTCCCTTGATACTTGTTCTGCCCCAGGTGTCAGTTTCTATGCCACCCATGAGGTAATGGGCACCAGGTGTAACAGGTATCATGTCAGAGCAGGGGTTAATTCCAAGCTGGTTACACGCAGCATATATTGTAGGAAAACGCTTTTTGAAAAAGCCCCTTGCAAAACCAGTTGCATCCAGATAAACCTTTGGAGAGTGTCCTTTTGAAAAACTTCTGGACATCTCATAATAAATAGCCCTGGTAACAATATCTCTGGGAGCCAGATCTGCCAGGGCGTGATATTTAGGCATGAATCTTTCGCCTTTATCATTCCTCAAGACAGCACCCTCACCACGAACGGCTTCTGAAATAAGAAAACCCTGCAGGTTTTCATGATCCAGCATGGTGGGATGGAATTGAACAAATTCCATATGGATTGTTCCAGCACCCATCCTAACGGCCATGGCTATACCGTCACCTGTTGCTCCAGGAGGGTTTGTCGTTTTCTCATAAAGCTGGCCTATTCCGCCGCTGGCCAGGACAACAGCCCTGGAATAAATAGGGTATGGCCTGTTTTCTTTTGACAGAACAAGCACTCCTGCACAGCGGCCTTCCTGAAAAAGCAAATCAACAGCCATGGTATTCTCTAAAACACTAATATTGGCTGTATTGGCTAACTTTTCTGCAAGAACCTGACAGATGATTTTCCCTGTAGCGTCCCCCCCTGCATGAAGGATCCTGGGAATTGAGTGGGCCCCTTCCCTGGTCAGGCAGATGCTGTTGGCTTTTTTATCAAAGGCCACCCCAATTTCCATGAGTTTTCTGATATGAGCTGGACCTTGCTCTGTAAGGACCTTGACTGCCTTTAAATTGCAAAATCCCGCACCGGCTGCAAGGGTATCCCTGAGGTGAATGGCCGGGCTATCTCCCTGGCCAACTGCAGCTGCAATTCCCCCCTGGGCATACAAGGAATTCCCGTCAGGAAACTTGTCCTTGGATATGACTGCAACACGCCCATATTCACATAGGTTCAGGGCACAATACATTCCTGCTATTCCGCTGCCAATAACTATAAAATCAGCATGGTCAGCTGATGCCCTATTTAAATCAAAATTCATCAAATATCTGGGAAACATTAAACCCCTCCCATTCCAGCAGTATCATTAACTGCCAGGATAAACTGCCAACATACACCAAACATACACTAAACACACACCAACTAGTTAGGTATTAATCATGGACTAAACCACATACATTCAGGATAATACATGGCAGGAGACAAGAAGCAGGAATTCTGGCAAAGGTTTTATCAATTAACCTGCTGCAACCTGCAGCATCCTTTCAAGGGTTCCATATGCCGCCAGCCTAACAGCCTCTTTCACTTTTATTTGGGGTTCCAAAGTTTCCAGAGCATCCTTTATCTTGGCCAGGGTGGTCATTTTCATATTTGGACAGATAAGGCCCTGGGATAATAGATAAAACTTCTTGTGGGGACTTTCTTTTTTAAGGCGATAAAGCATTCCCATCTCAGTTCCAACAATAATTTTTTGTGCCCTGGATTCCCTGGAAAAACGCAAAATCTCTGAAGTGCTGCCAACGTGGTCTGCCAGGGCTACAACCTCTGGCCGGCATTCTGGGTGAACAACAATGACTCCATCAGGGTGATACTGGCGAACCTTTGTTATATCCTCAACCTTAACCCTGTGATGAGTTATGCAGCATCCCTCCCAGGGTATTATTTCCTTATGGGTCTGCCCTGCCACATAGTTTGCCAGGTTTTTATCAGGCACAAAGAGCACCTGATTTTCTTCCAGGGAATTTACTATTTTTACAGCATTGGAAGAGGTGCAGCAAATATCACTTTCAGCCTTTACTTCAGCTGAGGAATTTACATAGCACACAACAGCAGCCTCTGGATATTCTTTTTTCTTCTCGCGAAGGGCTTCAGGGGTAATAGTATCAGCCAGGGGGCAGCCGGCATTTTTGTCAGGCAGTAATACAATTTTGTCTGGAGACAAAATTGAGGCACTTTCAGCCATGAAATGGACACCACAAAAAACAATCACATCTGCATGGGTTGATGCAGCAAGCTTGCTTAAAGCAAAGGAATCTCCTACATAATCT
>JAGXSK010000175.1 GCA_018333845.1 Clostridia bacterium
CCTCCTTCTTTCTGCCTGCTTGGATCTGATCATTGATCCATTGATCGATTTCACTTTGACGAAACCGCCACGTCCCGCCGACCTTGAAGGCCGGAATTTCCCCGTGCGCGGCGAGCCGGTAAAGCGTCCGCTTGCCGACCTTTAAGTAGGTAGCCAACTCGTCGAGTGTGAAGATCGCCTGCTGGCGCGCTGTCATACCACCCCCACAAGTTCCGTCGTCACGCGGCCTCGCTCGAGGAACTTCTTGCAAGACTTTGCAAGATATTGCGCCTAACATGCCGAAAGTCAAGAGTCAACATCCAGCGACCTGCTGGGCGATTGATGTGACTCAAATTTCCAGAGAGGGTGTGCTGGGGCAGTCCGATCCGGCGATAGGTAAAGGTTTGATCGGGAGCCTACAAGTGCTGCGGGCAGCCGCAGCCAAACGCCGATCCTCACGTTGTAACCGAGCGCCCGCAGCCCCTTGCTCGTCCGCATGTTCCTTGGCGGAAGCTCGTCTGGACGCGCCCAGCCGACGATTTCATCGAGTCTGCTCGGACTATCGCAACCCGACGCCGACCCAGCCGAGATTTTTCACGAAGCAAAACGGCCACTTGGTACGGGCGGGCACCCTCAAGAACAGTGCTTTGCTAACGAACCTCATATGCGGACGCGGGTTCGGTTCCCTGTTCCGCCACCAATACCCTGTTTAAAGGCCGCTAGGAATGAGCACCTAGCGGCCTTTTTCATGTCATGGCTTGATGGCCACTTTCAGCACGCCATCGCGCTGGTGCGAGAACAGATCGTAGGCGGCCACAATGTCCTCGAGCGCGTACTGGTGTGTGACCATGACCCCAAGGTCCAGCCGCCCGGAAGCGAGCACGTTCATCAGGCGGCGCATGCGTTCCTTGCCACCTGGGCACAGGGCCGTGCGGATCTGGTGGTCGCCCAGGCCGGCTGCAAAGGCCCCCAGCGGGATGGTCAGGTCGCTGGAGTACACGCCCAGGCTGGACAGGGTGCCGCCCGGCTTGAGCACCCGCAGCGCCGCCTCGAAGGTAGATTGCAGGCCCAGGGCTTCGATGGAGGAGTCGGCACCCCGACCGCCGGTGAGGCGCATCACTTCTTCCACCACGTCGCACTGCGTCGGGTTCAGCGTGATGTCGGCGCCCAGTTGGCGCGAAATGCCCAGGCGGTGGTCGTTGCCATCCACCGCGATGATGGTGGACGCGCCCAGCAAGCGCGCGCCGGCCGTGGCGCACAGGCCAATCGGGCCCTGGGCGAACACCACCACGGTGTCACCGATCTTGATGTTGGCGTTTTCCGCCCCCTTGAAGCCTGTGGACATGATGTCTGGGCACATCAACACCTGTTCGTCGGTCAGGCCGTCGGGGATGGGCGCCAGGTTGGCTTGCGCATCGGGCACCAGCACGTACTCGGCCTGTGTGCCGTCAATGAGGTTGCCGAAGCGCCAGCCCGCTGTGGCCTTGTAGCCGTGGCAACCGCACAGCCCCTTGGGCACGAGGTAGCTGCCGTCTTGCGAGGGCAGGCCGTCCTGGGCGGCGTACGAATTGAAGTTGGGGCAGATGGCCCCGGCGATCACACGCTGGCCTTCCTGGTAGCCAACGACGGCACTGCCCAGCTTTTCGATCACTCCCACCGGCTCGTGGCCTACCGTCAGGCCCTTGGCGACGGGGTATTCGCCCTTGAGGATGTGCACGTCGGTGCCGCAGATGGTGGTGGTGGTGATGCGCACCAGGGCATCGTTGGGGCCCACGTCGGGGATGGGCTTGTCGGTCACTTCGATCCGGCCGGGTTCGACGAACACGGCGGCTTTCATCATTTGCGGCATGGCAACTCCTGCAGCGTTGAGGGTGGACAAGGACTTCGTGATGGGAGTCTAGCCACGGTGGCGGGTTCTGCGTGGCGGATTGCGGGGGTTGTTGATGCAGGTCAATCCCTGGGCTGCGGCAGGCACCGTAAGCTGCAAGCAGGAGATGGCCATGAAGCGACTTTCCATTGTTACGGGAACTGGGTTTGGGGGAGTTCAGGGCGATGCCCGCAGAGTCGAACCGCATCTGGATGGCGGGCAAACCGCTGGGGGACTGGCTCGGCACCACCAGTGGCCAGCGCCTGTGCTGCGCTCCGAAGCAAGTGGGCTGCTGTGGGTAAAAGCTGTCGTGCGAGCGACCGGGCCGTGAAACGTTGAACTGGACGATCTTTGGCCTCACCGCGCGCAGGCCCCCAAATGCCCAAGTCAATGTGGCTGCGACCAAGCTGGAATCACAGTCCCGCAGCTTGATCTGAGGCTGAAGTGGACTGAAACATTAAGAAGTTTTTATGCTCGCCGTACTGCATGGAATATTCGGTGCCCTGATCGGTGGGATTGCCGGGGCCATTCTGTTTTTCCTGGTGACGACCACCTTGTACTTCGGCAACAACCTGGGGGGATTGGTAGGCCTGATGGTGGCACCAGTTGGCCTGATTGTGTGAGCAATCTTTGGCGCAGTGTTCGCCGTTAAGAGGCTTGCTCCCAAGCCGCTTCAGGAACACGAGGGCCAGAAGAATGGTGCGGATGGTTGATCAACTTAGGCCAAGAGGGTATGTACGGTGGGGGCTACGAAGATTCTTGAGCCGGAAAATAAAAACGGGTCACAGACTTGTGATCTGTGACCCGTTCATTAGAATGGTCGGCGTGGCGGGATTCGAACTCGAATCCCAACCTATACAAATCAACGACTTGGAGAGAGTTTGTTCAACTTGTCGCATACTTGTCGCATAACCGCCTCAGCCCGCAAGCTTATGGGTGCACTGATTATGCCAAGGTAAGGTCACCCCCCTTGGTTAGGCTTGAATCACCGCTGTCATGCGCTTGATTTCGGTGGCTGAGAGCCCGTGGTATTCCGCCACGTCCTTCCATTTGCTCAGTTCTAGGCGAATGTCGGCGAGGATGCGCCTGGCATCTGCTGGGGAGAGTCGGTAGTGCTCCGCCATGTTCACCAAGCGTTGAACGTCCGGCTCAGCAGAGACCCCGTCCAGAGTCAGCGCGTGTTCAAGCTTAGATGCGTTGGGATTGACGTCAAAAGCCTCCGAAAGGCGCCATCCCGTGGGTTCACGCAGGAAGCCGTGGTTTCGCAAGTGGTCGTCTCGGTTGCCGATGAGCACGTTGAAGACCGCCCGTCGAAAGAGTTGTTCAAGGTCCACAGCAACCTGACCTTGAGCGCCGAAGTCCTCAATCGCTTGAACGAGGTCCAGGTAGCTCCCGCCCTTCATACCATCTTGGCGTTCCAGCAGTGTCATGGCTGAGCAGTACATCCGCCGTCCTTGGCCGCCGGGAAGTCGGTCGAAGCGCTTGGCGCAGTAGGTGCGGTAGTCGGCACTGAGAGTCAACAACTTGGCCTTGGGTACCCAAATCCCGCAACGATGGGCGAGTTCACGCGCGACCATTTCCCAAGCACCAACGTCGTAGCGGTCGTCTTTCGCTGGAAACTTGGCAATCCAGAGACTGGCGTCCGTGTCACGGAAATTCGCCTTGGGGCGTGCACCACCGAGCGAGGAGCCTGGCGCAATCAGCATGGCCAGCCACTTCTCGTATTCCGGCAACTTCTCGCTGCCCGGCTCTTCGATGCGCCGAGCGATGTGGGCCAGTTCCCCCAAGCTGGCGACAGGCGGTGCGGCCAGTTCGTCTTGCGCCACGAAAGGTTGCCCTGCAGCCTCGCGAAACCTCAGGGCGCCCATCCGCACCTCATCGCTGACGCCCAGCAGAAAGTCCGTTTCCTGCAGTGTCCGTGCATCACGCTTCTCTATTTCCGCAGCAATGAGCTCACGGCGCTCCATGAGCACACGCCCCCAACGGTCTGGCGCAGAGTCCATGAGGATGCCGAAGGCTGGGAAATCCACCAAGGGCTTCTGTTCCCCAGCATAGAGCTCCAGCCGGGGGTCCAGAGCAAACTTGTTGGCCGATTGCAACCAGACCGGCTCGTAGGCAAAGGAGGCAGGCGCCGACGTCCTGACTAAATTTTGGAACAGTTGCCCGACCAGCACCATCGGCTCGAGCTCGGGAGCATCGAGCCAGACACCATAGGTTTTTCGGTTGTTGTTTGACACAGTGGTTCCAGGCCTGTTGGCCGTCTGCTTACTGGTTTTTGGGAGCTGAACTGGGCTCGTCGGAGATGTGAGTTTTGGTTCGCACCCGGTTGCCCAGCAGCTCGATGTCTTGGAGCTTGCGACCGAGCTCGTCATCGGCCGCAAGCGAATCGATGTCTCGGTCCAGACCCAGCACGCGCAGCGCGCGCAGGAAGGTGCCCATTGCGATAGATGGGTCGCCCTTCTCGAGCCGGCGTAGAGTTTCACGGGACACCCCCAGCCGCTCCGCAAACAGCTCTGTACCGAGCTTACGGCGTTCACGAGCTAGGCGCATGCGCAGGCCAAGCGCATTCAGCTGTCGCTGAAACGCAGGGGGCGTGGGCAAAGGAGACTTTTTCACAACACATATTTTAGCCAAAATGATTTATTTTGCCAACTTAATGTGTTTTCTGGTCGATGGCTCGATGTCATTGAAGCTCGGGAGACCGCAGCGATTCATAGGTATACACATTAAATGGTCAAAATTACGCTTTCCGGCCACTTAATGTGCATAGCCTTCAGGGCTCCCCGCCAGAATCGAGCCAACTGGAGGTGGCTTTAGAAGTCTTCCTCATCGTCGTCCAGGGTTGGCCCAACTGACTCTCCCTCATTGACCAGATGGGCAGATGTGCCTCGTGTGGCCGGCTGAGTCAAAGCCAAGTGTCTGAACTTGGGACGGCCCCGATGCCGTGATGCGTGCCCAAATTGGACACGAGGTCACACAAAAGGCACTGTTCTGAGTTTTTGAACCTAAGCCAATAACCGTCTGCACCACTGAGCCTTCGACCTTGGAGGCGCTGTACGGCAGGGGGCATGCCACACGGCATGCGACAAAAAAACTTGTCGCATACTTGTCGCATACGCCGCACCATTCCAGACCAAAGTTGCGGACTGCCCCGTTTCAGGTCGGCTCATGAAACGAGGCTTATTAAACTTTGTAAGTTGTTGATTTATAAAAAGAAAAAATCAACACAAGAAGCTCGAACAAGAAAAAAGCCCGGTCCTTGCGGAACCGGGCTTTTGTCGTTTATGGTCGGCGTGGCGGGATTCGAACTCGCGACCCCTTGCACCCCATGCAAGTGCGCTACCAG
>JAGXSK010000176.1 GCA_018333845.1 Clostridia bacterium
GGCACTTTTTTCAGGTCACCCTTTTCAACCAGACTATACAATGCATCTATTAAGGCAACATAGCTGCCAGTAATGCTTGCAGTACGTGTTCCACCATCAGCTTGTATTACATCACAATCAAGCCATAGGGTTCTTTCTCCAAGTCCACTTAAGTCTACAACAGACCGCATGGCCCTGCCTATAAGCCTTTGAATTTCCATTGTTCTACCCCCAATTTTACCCCTGGCAGCCTCTCTTATTGTCCTTACTGATGTTGCCCTTGGAAGCATTGAGTACTCAGCTGAAATCCAGCCCTTATTTTCACCCTTTAGAAAAGGGGGAACTTTATCTTCAACTGTTACCGTACATATTACCCTTGTATCTCCCATTTCCATAAGTACTGAACCCTCGGCAAATTTATTGTAATTTCTGGTAATTTTAACCTTGCGAAGTTGATCTGCAGCTCTTCCATCATCTCTTGGCATATTTATTACCTCCTAAATTTCAATTATCATTCCCTCTTCCGCCATGATAATTCCACTACCATAGCCTTCCTCTATCTCTTTTTTTACATAATCAAGATCATATTCTGGAAAGAAATGACTCGGCAGAAATTGCTTCACCTTTGCTCTCCGGGCTATTTCTCCTGCTTGCCTTGCAGTTAAGTGTCTGCCAACTGCATAATCCTTATTTTTTTCCAGCACAGTTGCTTCACAAATAAATAGGTCTGCAGCCATTACATAGTCTATCAGATCAGGGAAATAGTGGGTGTCGCCTGTATATGCAACCCTTTTTCCCTGGGTTTCAATTTCAACACCATAGGCAAGCATAGTATGCTCAACTTTGAAGAATTTTAATTTTAATGAACCTATCTGTGTTGTTCTATATAAATTTTCTTCTGGCAGTCCTTCAATAATATTAAATTGCAGACCATCCTGGTATGTATCAATTATAGAATAATTCAATGCCGGTTCTCCCGGCAGGTAAACTGGCATCTTTGCTTTGATTTTATTATATAAAATACCAGATTTTACGGCATTTCTTGCAATTGGTAAATCGCCACTATGGTCTGCATGGAGATGGGTACAGATAATTGCATTAAGATCCCAAAAGGATCCATATAGTTCCAGCTTACTAAAAACACCATTGCCAAAATCCAGGGCAATCCTTGTGTCGCTATTTTCTATTAAATACCCGCTGCATGCCTCATTTCCCTTGGGGTAGGGAGACCATTTTCCTAAAACAGTAATCCTCATTTATATAACCATTCCTTTCGCTTCGCTCAAGAAACAAAATGTAATGAAAGAATTCTTTCAGACCTACACCTCCATTAGCTGAAAGGGAACACACCCCTAATAAATCACCGGGGAATGTCCCCAATTTGTATTCCTATTTTAACTGCCCTCATGGCTCTTTCAGTATTTGCAGCTAATAAGGCATAGCTGTTTTTCATAGCCTCATCTAAAGAAATAATACTCTGAACATTGGCACTTACAAAGGCTATTCCCTTTTCATAGACTTTTTCATAATTATCTCCTAGTATCCCACCAAAGGCTAAAGCAGGAACTCCATATTTTTGTGCTACCTGGGCCACTCCCATGGGAGCTTTTCCATAAGCAGTCTGCTCATCTATTCTGCCTTCACCAGTCAAAACTAAATCAGCATCCTTTACCTTATGATCAAAACCAACAGCATCAAGGACCAGCTCAATTCCTGGCTTAAGATTGCCCTTTAGAAAGGCTAATATGCCTGCTCCCAGGCCTCCTGCAGCTCCAGCCCCAGGAACATGGAGAACATCAACTCCCATTTGTTCCTTTATTTTATCAGCAAGGTTTGCAAGGGCAGCATCTAGTTCTTTAACCATTTCAGGAGAAGCCCCCTTTTGTGGTCCATAGACTGCACTTGCTCCCCTTTCACCACATAGGGGATTGTCGACATCACAGGCAGCAGTGATTTTTGTCTTATTTAAACGGGCATCCATATTAGCCAAATTAATAGTATGTAAGTCCTTTAAAGCTCTTCCGCCAAAGGAAAGCTCACGCCCGCAGTTGTCCAGCAGTGATACACCTAAAGCCTGGGCCATCCCTGCACCACCGTCATTGGTTGCACTTCCACCTATGCCAATTATTATTTCATCACATCCAAAATCTAAAGCAGCTTTAATGAGCTGTCCAGTTCCATATGTTGTAGTTATGTATGGGTTTCTTTCCTCAGGTTTTAAAAGAGGAAGTCCAGAAGCCGCAGCCATCTCAATTACTGCAGTTTTACCGTTGCCAAGAATACCAAAAAAGCTTTCCCTTTCTCTGCCTAAAGGGTCAAGTACCGTTAAATGAATAATCTTACCATCAGTGGCTGTTACCAGAGCCTCCACAGTACCTTCACCGCCGTCAGCAAGGGGTATCTTAATAACCTCACTATGGGCAAAGACCCTTTTAATCCCTTCCTCCATGGCAGAAGCAGCTTCAACTGCTGAGATACTTCCTTTAAAGGAATCTGGGGCAACAACAAATTTCATCAGCATTCCCTCCCGGCCTTTTTACCATATTTTACATCAAATCCAGTAAATTCTCAATGTGACTATTGAATATTGGAAGCATATACACAGCAGCCAATTGCTCCATTATATTGGGGCAGCAGGGGGATTATTACTGAGGCACCTAATTCTTTTTTTAATATTTCTTTCAAAGCTGCATTTTTTGCAACCCCGCCTACAAAGACCAACGGGTTATATCCAATTTTTTTAAGCGAAGGCTGTATTCTTTTAAAAATAGTATAGTTAACACCTGCAGCTAATTCCTGCAGGGAATGTCCTTCCACAATTTTTCCTATTAGCTCAGATTCTCCAAATACCGCACAGGTGGAACTAAGCTCCACAGGACTTTCATAGTATTTGCTTAATTGTTCTAAATCAATTCCTAAAACAGCTGCCATATTTTCTAAATAGCGTCCTGAGCTGGCCGCACATTTATCGTTAGTAACAAAATCAACCATTTTACCACCAGCTACTTTGATAATTTTGCTGTCCTGCCCGCCTAAATCCAGGAGAGTAAAATCACCAAGTCCACATTGATATAAAGCTCCAAGATAGTGGGCTTTTATTTCGGCAATAGCATCCGCTCCAGCCAGCTTTACTGTAAGCCTTCCATAGCCTGTAGACACAATTCTATCACAATTTGGAATATCCAATGAAGAAAAGTCAATGTATAACTGCTGGTTTTTTTTAGCAGCATGGTGTTTGTAAAAATTGATCGTGTCATATGATACTGTTTTTATTACTTTATTATCTTCCATTAAAACAATTTTCACATTTCTGCTTCCCAAGTCTATCCCACAAAATAACATGAAATCACCTCAACATTTCAACAAAGGCATCTATCCTCAGCTTGCTTCTCGCATCAAGTAATCCTGGCCTGTCACCTTCTAATGTCAAGATTGGAAGGTTAATCTTTTCTCGATAGATTAGATCCTCTATTTGCCTGAAGCAAAAGCTCTGGGTATAATGTATAATCCCATCTAAATGCCTCTTTTTTATCTCTTTTAGTATATCTTCCAGCCTGGCAAAGGCATGATATGGATAGGTGTAAAGCAAATATTGATCAACTAGTTCTGTAACTTCAAAGGGCATTGTAAATTGCCTTTGAATCTCATTAAAAACTACCCTGGCACCCATTTCTTCAATGTACTGATATAAATCGGTAAATATGGGTGGGACACCCATAAAGCCAAGGCGTACTTGTTCTTTGAAAGGTTTGCGCATTTTTACTTCTTTTAAAAGCTCTTTTAGCTCATGGGCAAAAGACTCTGGATCACCATTAAAGTCACTGCAGCTAACCTGCCAGAGGTGGTTTTCAAAGCCAGTCACCTGATTTGACTCCCATGTCAGTCTATCCAATTCCCAAACCAAGCTTCTTATCTTCTGGAGTTTTTCTCTCCAAACATCCACCTCCGCCCGGCCAACACCCATATAATACATGAATTTCTTCAGCTGAAGCATGAGCATGTCCCTATCTCTATCATAGGGAAATGCAAAGGGAATAATCTTAACTCCCTTTAAATGCAAGGTTTCCATTAATGCATGGGTGTTACTGCAGTCACCCTGGGTTACTGCAACAATCTCATGGATTTTGTTTTTAATTACAACTCCATAAATACCCTTAATCCACCCGCACAGGTTGCGCGGATATCCTGCAAGCTCTGCAATCTCAACATAATGGTTGGGTGATGGATCAGTAATGAAAATATTATTCAGATCTAACGGAACAGCTCCCGCTGCAAAAATTATTTCTGATGGGATTGTTGTTGTTATACCAATTTTCCTCATGTACTCACCTTCTTAACCAATGGCAGTTTTCCTCCCATTAAAACTTCACCTATTCTTTGAAAATGCTCAGGGTTACCAGTAACGTAAAATTCGTGGTCTTCTGCCTTTATTTTTGAATTTTCTCCTGGAACTTTTTGCAGAAAATATCTTGCCGTCTCTTTAGTTGTTTCGTGGGCAGGGTCCACAAGGATTATATCTTCACCAACTACTTCTTTTATTAACTCCGATAAATATGGGTAATGGGTGCACCCCAATATAAGGGTGTCAATATTTGTGCCTTTAAGAGGCTCAAGGGTTCTTTTAACTATACTTAAGGCCCTCTCTCCTGTCACTTCCCCTGACTCTACAAGGGGTACAAAATCTGGACATGCCAGGGAAATCATTGTTATACCAGGATCTAGTTCCTGGGCTGCTTTTTTATGAGCACCACTTTTTACAGTTGCCTCTGTAGCAATTACGCCAATACAGCCATTTCTGGTTGTATCTAGTGCAGCCCTAACTCCCGGTGCAATTACACCAATTATAGGGTTTGAATATTTTTGCTGAAGAAAATCCAGGGCTACTGCAGAGGTACTATTACATGCATC
>JAGXSK010000177.1 GCA_018333845.1 Clostridia bacterium
AAAAGCCATAAATAACTGGAACCCGACAATAATTTTATATGGAGTGGTTGCTCTTATTTTTGCAAAGGGATTTATTTTGCAAAGCATATGGGTGCTTGCTCCTGCTTTTTGTGCTGCTGCTGTTGGCTTTGAAGGTAAAAGGGTTAGCCCGGCAGTAACACTAGGGTGCATGCTGGGCATTTGGCTGGGCACTAGTGCTTTTACGGCTGTCACCCTTTTAAATATTGCAGCGGTTTTGATTATTATTTTTGTTGTATCAATGTTCAGGGCTTTTTTTATGAAATCAATCTGGCAGCTTTCTATTTTAGTATTTTCAGCCATGGTTATAATAAAGAGTTCATATTTTTTGCTGGTAGATTACCCAGGGTATTATTTTCTAGAAACAACCTTTGAGGGCTTTATTAGTGGAGGCCTTTGTATAGCCTTTGTAAAGGGAATATCGGGAATAAATGAACTGCAAAAGGGCATTTTATCCAAAGAAAATGGAATAGGATTAAGTATACTTGGAATAGCTTTATTGATAAGCTTAATGAATATAAGTTTTTTATACTGGAATCTTGGTAGAACAATAGCATTTGTGACAATTCTCTGGATGGCTTTTTTGTATGGCGGAGGTTATGGAGCCTCCCTTGGGGCAATATCAGGCTTTGCTCCTGCATTATTAACCGCTGTCGTCAGTCCCTATGCAGGCATTTTTGCTTTGTCAGGTTTATTGGCTGGCGTGTTCAGGGGCTTTGGCAAACTTGGTTGCATGGCAGGCTTTATGATGGGACAATTAGGGATGGCATATTATCTGCTTAATATCCATGAGCTTAACTCCCTGTTAATAGAAAGTGTTACTGCAAGCCTGGTATTCTTCTTATTGCCGGCTGGCCTTCTTCACAAGGCAGAGGTTTTTTATTCGGGCAAATCTTACCTTCAGGAGACTGAAAAGGTGTTGCTTAAGAAAATCAATGATGTTAGTAATATTTTCAAAGAATTATCAAAGACCTTTAAACAAATCTCCGATGACATTGAGTGGGAAAATAATGCTAGATTTGACCTAATATTAAAATCCATTACAAATAAGGTTTGCACAGGATGCTCAGTATTTATGATCTGCTGGCAGCGGGAAAAAAAATCAACATGTCAACACATCTGTACCTTGTTTAACCTTATTGAAGCCCAGGGGAAGGTAAATAAGGAAGATCTGCCTGGAGAGCTAAGAAAAAGGTGTGTTCGCCCTGATGAACTGGTAATGGTAGCGGGATGTCTTTTCGAAACATATTTAATGGATAAATATTACAGGAAAAAATTAACTGAGACAAAAAATCTAGTCTCAGAACAATTAGAAGGCGTGTCTGCTGTAATGGAAAGCCTGGCTGGGGAGATAAAATTAGAAAGGGATCACCTTTCTGAAAAAGAACATTTTATTTACAGGAAAATGGAAGAAATGGGCATAGAAATAATGTCACTTAATTTAACTCAAACTAACAGCAAAAGCCTGGAAATTGATGTTATGAAAGAGGCTTGTAAAGGTAAAATGGAATGTAATTTAATTATTAAGCCTTACCTGGAGGAATATTTAAAAGAAAGCTATATAGTTGATAGAAGCAATTGTGCAATAAAAAGAAGTGAATTAATCTGCAGCTGCAAGCTAAGACCAACAACAGCATTAAAGGTTGCAATGGGATTTAGTCAGGTGAAAAGTGAGGGTACGGTAATATGTGGTGATTCCTGTAAGGCCTTTGAAATAAAGGGCGGTAAGCATGTTATTGCCTTAAGTGACGGGATGGGAGTAGGGCCCAAGGCTGCAAAGGAAAGTAATACTGTAATATCTCTATTAGAACAACTTTTAAAAAATGGTTTTGACAGAGAAATAGCTGTAAGGACTATTAACTCTGTTCTCGGAGTCAGATCGGAGGATGAAACTTTTGCAACCCTGGATTTAGCCATAATTGATATTTATTCAGGGGAAGTAGAATTTATAAAAATTGGTGCTGTTCCTGGGTTTATCAAAAGAGGCAATCAAGTTGGCATTATAAAAGCCAATAGCCATCCATTGGGAATTCTTAATGGCATTGAGATGACCAGACAAACTAAACACCTCTGCAAGGGTGATGCTTTGATTATGGTTTCCGATGGCATCCTTGAAGCAGGTGAGTTTACTGATAAAGAGGGCTGGATGGTAGAGGTAATAAAAGAACTTCGCTTGCAAGACCCACAGGAACTAGCCCATATGATTTTGCGCCATGCATTAGCAGTAGCACCAGATATAATAAACGATGATATGACTGTCATTGCGGCAAAATTAGAATAGTTGCTTTATCCATACCTTGTATAGATTACTTCCACAGTGGAAAACTAGAAATATATAGGAAAAAACAGCCAAATGGCAGGAAAATGTTGTTTTTTACCGAATGATATAGATTAGACTAAAATAGTGTTGGAGAGTTTGCTTAATAAATGATTAATTATGTAGAAAAAACAATTTTAAAATATAACTTATTGCAAAAAAATGATAAAGTGTTAGTGGCAGTTTCAGGGGGGGCAGATTCACTGGCCCTGCTTCATTGTTTATATACACTAAAAAATAAATATGACTTGATATTAGTTGTAGGCCACTTAAACCATATGTTTAGGGGAGCAGAAGCGGATAGGGATGCTGAGCATGTGAGGGATTTTGCAGATAGGCTTGGACTGAAATCTGTTATAGAAAGGATTAATGTTCCTGAAATCATGGCACAAGGCAGTTTCTCACCACAAGAAGGTGCCAGAATAGTTAGATATGATTTTCTTATAAAAACTGCCGAAGCATTGTCCTGCAATAAAATAGCCCTTGGCCATCATAAGGATGATCAAGCTGAGACAGTGCTGCTTAACCTGTTAAAAGGAGCTGGCTTAGATGGTTTAAAAGGCATAGCTCCCAAAAGGGGCTTATTTATAAGACCACTAATAGAGATTAAAAAAGATGTATTGGAGCAATACTGTGAAGAGAACAAGCTAGCTTTTCGTGAGGATGCATCAAACTTTAAAGATGTTTATCTAAGAAACAAGGTAAGAAACAGGCTAATGCCTATTATAATAAAGGAATTTAATCAAAACATGGTTGATGTCCTTGCAAATACTGCAGATATATTAAGGGAGGAAAACTCATATCTAGAGTCAATGGCTGAGAAAAATGAAAAGCAGTGCCGGGTTTTTTTAGACCCGGCTACAAAAAAAGGGGAATGGTTAACCCAGCTTTTTACAGATTTGCCCATTGCAATGCAAAGGAGAGTTATAAGGCAGATATATACCTTATTAAAGGGAAGCAATTATAACCTATCCTTTTTTCATGTAGAAGCTGTTAGAAGCTTGATATTACACAATGCATCAGGGAGCATTACAGAATTACCTGGCCAATTAGTGGTTATGTATTGCTATGATAAGCTTAAAATAATGCCCAAAGAGGAATATTATTTACAGGAAAGCATTGATTACAGATATGAGCTGCCTATTCCAGGCACCATACATATTAAAGAAATTAATGCTGCAATAGAAGCTAAATGTTTAAGTCCATCAGAAGCCATAGAAAGACTGGAATTAAAAAATGATAATGAAGCAGTAGTTGCTATAGATCCAGATGATATGCTAATTATTAGAAACAGGAGACCCGGGGACAGAATAAAGCCAGTTGGCATGTCAGGGACAAAAAAGCTTAAGGATTTATTTATTGACGAAAAGGTTGAGAAGATGGAAAGAAACAGGGTGCCAGTTATTTTCAGTAAAAAATCAGGGAAAATTATTTGGGTGGCTGGTTTAAGAATATCAGAGGAATTTAAGAATACATTAGATAAAAATAGTGTTTTATTGAGGTTTTTTTAGAGAAGAATAATGGAGAAATTATGAAAAAAGATTAGATTCTTTTGAAAAAATATAGAACTTTATGGTATAGTTTCTTTTAGTAGCATAAGTATAACAGCTTGAGAGGAGGATATTTTTGAATCGAGTATTTAAGAATTTAGCAATTTATCTTTTAATTGTTCTCATTGTAGTATCCGTTATAAGATTGACTACTCCTACTGGGGAACAGCCCAGAGAGCTTACATTAACGGCTCTAATGGCTGATATTG
>JAGXSK010000178.1 GCA_018333845.1 Clostridia bacterium
ACAAAAATACTTGTGGTTGACACCTTTTTCTATTTGTGATAAATTAGGAAAGGTACTGATTTTGTATATACAGTATACGTATTATATAGTTATAGATTTAGGGGGTGTCTTGAATGAGAGTGGATGTTACTTTAGCGTGTACCGAGTGCAAGCGACGCAATTATATAACTAAGAAAAATAAAAAAAATGATCCAGATAGATTAGAATTCAAAAAGTACTGCTCATTCTGCAAAACACATACAGCTCATAAAGAAACTAAGTAACAAGATAACCTTTATATATGGTATGAGAAAGTGAGGCTATTAAGGTGAAAGCTGCACCAAAGACCCAGAAAAAAGTCAAATTCACTGAGAAAATAGTGAAGTTTTTCAAAGGTGTCTGGTCTGAACTTAAAAAAGTTCATTGGCCGACAAAAAAGGAGATTGTTACTTATACATCTGTCGTATTGGCAGCAGTTGCAATGGTATCGGTCTTAATTTGGGTAGTAGATTCAGTTTTTTCTTTTCTGCTAAGTTTTATATTAGGATAACTCATTCTTAAGACGTCCTGAGATGGGTTATTTGTTGTTTAAAAAAGGGGGATTGTTTCCCAATGGCAATGGAAAGCAAGACAGAAAAGGGTTGGTATGTTGTGCATACTTACTCTGGTTACGAAAATAAGGTAAAAGCTAACCTTGAAAAAAGAGTAGATTCCATGAATATGGGAGATAAAATCTACCGTGTTTTGGTACCTGTAGAAGAAGAAATCCAAATTAAAGACGGCAAAAAAAAAGTCTCCCCTAAAAAAATATATCCTGGCTATGTCCTTGTTGAAATGCAAATAACAGAGGATTCTTGGTATGTTGTGAGAAATACTCCTGGTGTTACTGGGTTTGTCGGATCTGGATCAAAACCAATTCCCTTGCAGGAGGATGAAATCAGGAAAATATTTAAATATATGGGTGTTGAAGAAAGAAAGCCCAGGATAGAATTTAAGATACATGAAAATGTTAGGGTTACTAGCGGTCCCTTTGAAAACTTCATAGGAACCATAGAAGATATTTATCCTCAAAAGGGTAAAATTAAAGTTAATGTATCAATGTTTGGCAGAGAAACGCCTGTTGAGTTAGATTATGATCAGGTAGTGAAAGTGTAATAAGAATAACTTAATATTTATTTCAAAAAAGGAGGTGTAGCATAATGGCAAAAAAAGTAATAGGTCTTGTAAAGTTGCAAATCCCTGCAGGTAAGGCTAATCCAGCACCACCCGTTGGACCTGCTCTTGGCCAGCATGGTGTTAATATAATGGCTTTTTGCAAAGAGTTTAATGAAAGAACAGCTAATCAAATGGGCTTAATTATTCCTATAGAACTTACAGTTTTTGAGGATAGGTCCTTCACATTTATTTTAAAGACTCCCCCTGCGGCTGTACTTCTCAAAAAAGCTGCAGGCATAGATAAAGGTTCTGGAGAACCAAATCGAAATAAGGTAGCCAAGGTTCCCAAGGACAAGGTTAGAGAAATTGCAGAGCTTAAGATGAAAGACTTAAATGCTGCAAGTGTGGAGGCAGCCATGAGAATGGTTGAAGGTACTGCTAGAAGCATGGGAATTGAAATAGTATAAGAAACAAAGAGGAGTCAGAATACAGCAGCCAGAAGTTAATAATTGCTGATTGCATTTGCTTTTATTCTGAATTCTGTCTTCTGAGTTTAATATTCTAAGCAAGTGGGAGGAGTAATCCGATAACACCACAAGGAGGTTATGTAAATGCCAAAGCATGGCAAGAAATATCAGGATGTTGAGAAACTAATTGAAAAAAATAAATTGTATGAGCCAAAGGAAGCATTTGAGTTAGTTAAGCAGACAGGCACTGCAAAATTTGATGAAACCGTTGAAGTAGCAGTTAAACTGGGAGTTGACCCAAGACACGCTGACCAACAGGTGCGTGGTACTGTTGTACTTCCCCATGGAACAGGTAAAGATGTGAAAGTTCTAGTATTTGCCAAAGGTGAAAAAGCTGCTGAAGCAGAAAAAGTTGGTGCAGATTACGTTGGAGCTGATGACCTAATTGAAAAAATTCAAGGCGGCTGGTTAGACTTTGATGTTGCCATTGCAACTCCAGATATGATGGGTGTAGTTGGTAAGCTTGGCAGGGTTCTTGGTCCAAGAGGCTTAATGCCTAACCCAAAAGCTGGCACAGTTACTTTTGATGTTGGCAGGGCAGTTCAAGAAAGTAAAGCTGGCAGGATTGAATATAGGGTTGACAAGGCTGGTTCAATCCATGCACCCCTTGGCAAAATATCCTTTGAAGCTGAAAAGCTTTATGAAAATTTTGATGCCTTGTTAGGGGCCTTGATTAAAGCAAAGCCAGCTGCTTCCAAGGGGCAGTATATTAGACAAATATACATTGCAGCAACAATGGGCCCTGGTATACCCATTAACCCACAAAAGGCAGTTAACAAATAATATTTGACAGCTAACAAAGGTTTATGATAATATACCTTTTGTTAAAAATAAATATAAACAATATTACTGTAGACAGTAGGTGCCAGGTGGCTTAATTTCCTGCCGAGGTAAGTTGATGATGACCATGATTTAATTTTATTGTGTATTTATCAGCTCCTGTAGTCTGCAGGAGCTGTTTATATTCATGAAGCATGAAACAAGAGGCAAAGATCTAAGGCAATTGGTTATACCACTTGCAACTAAACAATCTTGCATCTACACATCATGTAAAAAGGAGGTGTAAATAAAGGATGAACAAGCAACGAATGGCGAAGGAACAAAGTGTTCAAGAGATTACTGAAAAACTGCAGAAAGCTGTTACAGCTGTAATTACAGACTACAGGGGCCTAAATGTGGCTCAGGCAACCAAGCTTAGAAATGAGCTTAGAGAAGTCAATGTTGAATATAAAGTTCTTAAAAACACACTTACAAAAATTGCTGCCAAAAATGTAGGAATTATAGACCTTGACCAATATTTGGAAGGGCCTACTGCCATAGCCTTTAGTGCTGAAGATCCAGTTGCTCCGGCAAAGGTATTAGCTAGATTTGCCAAGGATAATAAAGCCCTTGAAATTAAAGGCGGTGTACTTGAGGGGAAGGTGGTATCACTGGAGCAAATCAAGGCTCTAGCAGATCTGCCTTCAAGAGAGGAGTTACTAGCCCAGGTTTTAAGAGGAATTCAATCCCCACTTGTGGGAATGGCAAATGTTCTTGCAGGGCCATTGCGTAATATGATAAATGTCCTCGAAGCAATTAGAAAGGAAAAAGAAGCACAGGCTTAATCAAAAGTCCCATGTCTTAAATAGGGAAATGAAGAAATATATTATCACAAAAATAAAATAAAATAATGTAAACACATTCTAAGGAGGATTTTTAAAATGAGTAAAACACAAGAAATTTTAGAAGCGGTTAAAGGTATGACCGTTTTAGAGTTAGCTGAATTAATTAAAGCTTTTGAGGAAGAGTTTGGCGTAAGTGCAGCTGCTCCAGTTGCAATGGCAGCAATGCCTGCAGCAGGCGCTCCTGAAGTTGTAGAAGAAGAAAAAACTGAATTTGACGTAATTTTAAAAGCAGTTGGAGATAAGAAAATCAACGTTATCAAGGTTGTTCGTGAAATTACTGGTTTAGGATTAAAAGAAGCAAAAGACCTGGTTGATGGTGCTCCAAACCCAGTTAAAGAAGGAATCGGCAAAGAAGAAGCTGAAACAATTAAAGGTAAATTAGAAGAAGTTGGAGCTTC
>JAGXSK010000179.1 GCA_018333845.1 Clostridia bacterium
GGACTGGCAGAATTTTGTGATGTATTTTGTGAAAAAGGTGTTTTTGATGTGCACCAGTCAAGAAAAGTCCTTGAAAAGGCAAAAGAACTAGGATTTAAATTGAAAATTCACTCTGATGAAATCTATCCATTAGGTGGTACAGAGCTTGCTGCAGAGCTTAGAGCTACTTCTGCAGATCACCTGTTGGTGGTAACAGATGAAGGAATAGAGAAGTTGGCAGAAGCGGGAGTAATTGGAGTATTATTACCTGGAACCACATTTAACTTAAGAGAAGACCACTATGCCCCAGCCAGGAAAATGATAGAAAAGGGAGCAGCCATAGCATTGGCCACTGACTTTAATCCAGGAAGCTGCCCTACAAACTCCATGGATATTATAATGACAATAGGATGTTTATATCTAAGGCTTGTTCCTGCAGAAGTAATAAATGCAATAACAATAAACGCTGCCCATGCCATTGACAGGGCTCATTTAGTTGGAAGCATAGAGGAGGGCAAGCAGGCTGATATAGTTATCTTTGATGCTCCAAATCATCAATACTTATGTTATCGATTTGGAACAAATCTAGTAGAGAAGGTAATCAAAAAAGGTAAACTTGTAATAGGAGGATTTTGATAATGGCCAAAATAGTACAATGTGTACCAAACTTTAGTGAAGGAAGAAGACAGGAAGTAATAGACCAAATATTAGGGGCTATAACAAGTGTTGAAGGAGTTAAGCTGGTAGACTACTCATCTGATGCAAGTCATAATCGATCAGTAGTAACTTTTTTAGGAGAGCCGCAGCCAGCAAAGCAGGCTGCTTTTAAGGCAATTGAAAAGGCAAAAGAGCTAATCAACATGGATGAGCATAAGGGTGAGCATCCAAGAATGGGTGCCACAGACGTGGTCCCCTTTATTCCAATAAGGGAAATAACAATGGAAGAATGTGTAGAGCTGGCCAGGGAGCTAGGACAGGAGGTCTGGGAAAAGCTTCAGATTCCAGTATACCTATATGAAAAGGCAGCATGTGCTCCTGAAAGACAAAACCTGTCAAACCTTAGAAAAGGTCAGTATGAAGGATTAAAAACCGCCGTGGCAGAACCAGAAAGAATGCCGGACTTTGGAGAGGCAAAGCTTCACCCAACAGCAGGTATAACGGCAATTGGTGCAAGACCGCCCCTTATTGCCTACAACATCAACCTTGGCACCAACAATGTAGAAATAGCAAAAAGGATAGCTAACGTAATCAGGGGCAGCAAGGGAGGTTTTCCTGCAGTAAAGGCCCTGGGTATAAAGATTGAAGAAAGGGACATGGCTCAAGTGACAATAAACATGTGTAACTTCAAGGAAGTCTCTCTGTTTAGGGTATTTGAGATAGTAAAAAATGAAGCAGAACGTTATGGAGTAAACGTTATTGGAAGTGAAATAGTCGGCTTGACACCCATGGAGGCTTTAATAGATGTTGCTGATCACTACCTGAGGCTGGAAAACTTTAAAATGGATCAGATATTAGAGACTAAACTATAAAATAACTAGAGACAGTCATGCTGCATAAAAGTTAATTAACGGTTTGCTCATAGAATATTTTCTTAATCATAGCCTTTTAAAGGGTTATAATTTATAAAGCAAGGTATAGGAGGTTCATATAAAATGCTAGTAGAACTAACAGGCCGAGAATTTATTAATGCAGTAAGCTCAGAATCCCCGGCACCTGGTGGAGGAAGTGTAGCGGCATTTGCTGGGGCTCTATCAGCAGCCCTGGTTAACATGGTTATAAACCTAACAGTGGGAAAAGAAAAGTTTCAAGAGCATGAAGAAGAATTAAAGGAAATCAGAAAGAAGGGTTATGAGCTTCAGGAGCAGCTAACCCAATATGTTGATGAAGATACCCGGACATTTAATTTAGTAATGGAAGCATATAAAATGCCAAAGGACACAGAAGAAGCCAAGGCAAAAAGATCAGAAGCAATTCAAGGGGCAATGAAAAAAGCAGCAGAGCTTCCCCTAGAGGTGGCCAAATGCTGTTTAGAAATAATCAAATTTAGTGATGTGGTAATTACCAGGGGTAACCCCAATTGTCTCAGTGATGGCGGAGTAGGCTGTCTCATGGCTCATGCTGGCCTTAAGGGAGCTATATTTAACGTGCAAATAAATCTAGGAAGTATAAAGGATGAAGAATACAAGGCCAGGCTTGTCGACGAAATCAAAAATATTGAAAATGAAGCAGAAAATCTAACAAAACAGATTATAGCCAAGGTAAAAAGCCAGCTTAAATTGGAATAGTATCTTGTAATTTCTGCAAAGTACGAAAAAAAGGGGGATAGTTCAAATGATTAGCAATATAGATATAGCACAGGCAATGACAATTAAACTTGAAGCCGAACTGCCAGAGATGCCCCAATTCCAGGAAGGCATCAGAAGGGCACCAAACAGGGGTTACAAGCTTACACCGGAACAAACAAAAGTAGCCTTAAAAAATGCCCTTAGATACGTACCAGAGGAGCTTCATGAGAAATTAGCACCTGAATTCCTTGAAGAATTAAAGACAAGGGGCAGGATTTATGCTTACCGCTTTAGACCTGAGGGCAGACTCCATGGAAAGCCCATAGATGAGTACAAGGGCAATTGTATTGAAGGAAGAGCCTTTCAGGTAATGATAGATAACAATCTTGACTTTGATGTGGCACTATATCCCTATGAGCTGGTTACCTATGGAGAAACAGGACGGGTATGCCAGAATTGGCTGCAATATAGATTGATTAAAAAATACCTGGAAGTAATGACAGAAAATCAAACATTGGTAGTGCAATCAGGCCATCCCATGGGATTATTTCCATCAAAGCCAGATGCTCCCAGGGTAATAATAACTAATGCTTTGATGATAGGGATGTTTGATAACCCACATGACTGGGAAATTGCTGAACAAATGGGAGTGGCCAATTATGGGCAGATGACGGCAGGTGGCTGGATGTATATTGGCCCCCAGGGAATTGTCCATGGAACCTTTAATACTCTTTTAAACGCCGGCAGAAACAAGCTTGGCATACCAGAAGACAAGGATTTAAGAGGACATTTGTTTATATCCTCAGGCCTTGGCGGTATGAGTGGAGCACAGCCTAAAGCGGTGGAAATAGCCAAGGGAGTTGGCATAATAGCAGAAGTGGAC
>JAGXSK010000180.1 GCA_018333845.1 Clostridia bacterium
CCCCTGATATATCCTCGGGGAATGTCCCCGAATATATTCTTACGCATTTTGGGTTAACCTCCTATCTCAGAATACAGAAGGCAGAAGTCAGAATGCAGAATCAGGAGGCAGAATAAAACCTAAACCCTTTCCAACTTACCAGCTTTCTACCTAACCAACTAAACAACTAACCAATAAATTAGACGCTAAAGACATGCAAAATGTTTCAGGGTACATTATACCATAAATATTTTTGGAAATGACATAACAAATTTTAATGTTATGTTCAGGGAAAAATGGTTACCTGGCGAGTACTGGGGTTCCAGTCAACCCTGGCTCCTAGCTGTTCACTTACCATTCTCACGGGGACAAAGGTTCTGCCATTTACAAGTCTGGCTGGTACATCTGCCTTTTGGGCCCTTCCATTAATCATTACTGTTGTTGAGCCAATGGGAAATTCAATCCTTGTATCAGCAAGCACATAGGATACTGTCCTTGTGGCAGGCTCCCAATCAACCCTGGCTCCCAGGGTTTCCCCTATAAACCTGAAGGGTACCATTGTCCTTCCGTCTGCTATAAAAGGTGCTGTTTCCAGGGCATGAGCCTTTTCACCTATATGGGCTGTCTTGCTGTTTATAATCAGCCTGATGGGAGGCTTGAAGCTTTGCTTTAGGTCATTAACCCTTTTTTCCAGCTGGGCAACCTGGTTGGCAAGATTTTTTACGGCATTTTCCAGAGGTGTTATTCTTTCATTAAGATATCTATCCACATAGGATTTTGTAACCAGGGGATCTTCCTGGCTGCCTGGCTGGGGTTTAGATGAGCCCACAGCACTTCCCAGGGATGAGACCAATAATAATATGGCCATGTAAGCTGACAGGGTTATTATAATCAGGGGCTTTTTGAACAATTTTAGTCACCTCGTTGTTTAGAATACAAGAGTCAATATACAAAAGTCAATAGTTAAGAATAAAATCTGTCATGTGAATACTCCCCCCACCTAAGAGGTGGGGAATCCTTATATAAAATTTGCCCTTTGCATCTTGATAAGGATTCCCTCATCTAAGAGGTGGGGAATCCTTGCTCAAGAATGTTAAAAGTACTTCCTTCTGAATTCTGGGTTCTGAATTCTGAATTCTGAATTCTGGGTTCTGGGTTCTAAATTCTTTTTGCTAATTATTCGACATATTTCTACTGGCTACCTGCTTATATGCGAAAATTAGATAATTCAATTTTTTTGGTAAAATACTTGCCAAAATTGTATTCTAAAGGCAATTGTTTTGTTAAAGTATTTACTTTCACAATGTTGCATGTTATACTTGTATCAAATAAAACGACAAATAGTGTATAGATTGTAAAGCATTACATATAGACACAGCTGGCAAACTTGTCTAGTTTAGCATTAGATTTTTATATATTTTAAAAATTCAATCTTTAGCAACTATTTCGTGAAAGGGGATGAAGTCATGAGAAAAAGACCAAATTATCTCGAGTATAAAAGAAACAATCTTCTAAAGGATTACAGAAATGCCAAGAGCAGTGACAAGGTAAAGCTTTTGGTAGAGATCATGGATCTAGAAGAAGAGCTCAAATACTCAAGCAATCGCACAACAAAAAAAATGGCACTTTAAAGTAAAGGGCACATCCTAATTTTAGATATAACTTTATGTTATGGCTAGATGTGCCCCCAAAAAATACATGAAAGCCCTGGTAATTAATAAAACCGGGGCTTTAGATTTTAATCTAATTTGTGATTTTATAGATTATATCCTTGAGCATGTCCTCAGGGGTGTCTTTATCCAGAATAACCTTATCTATTTCCTCCCTATTCACATTCCTGGCTATGCGGAAGTGGAGCCAGAGATTTTCCGGGGTTAAAGGGAAATCTGTTTTTATATGCTGTGATGATTTAATAACCAGGGCAGGGAGCTTGCAGAAAAAGGCTGTTGGCCTGGTAAACTGTTCCATAAGCTGTCCTAGAATGGCCTTATCCTTCTCAGATGCGGGCATCTCAAATATGTCCTCAAGGTTAACCTTTTCGCCATCTACAATCAGGGGATCAAGAATTTTTTCTGCCTCTGTTAAAACTGCCTTATCAATGATGACATGATAGGCTATATTAATATCCATTAGCTGCTCTAATATCTTCACCAATGTCCATCCGTAGTCATCTTTTCCCAGATCCTTTAATAATTCCTGGAGCAAATAAGTTTTGCCGTCAGATATTATCTGCATATTGCCTGGAAAGAAAACACTCCCAGATTTGAAGTCTTCCTTCTTGCCCTTGTAGTTAATACTATAGATGGCAGTCATTAACAGCCTATCCCTTTCTGCTGCAATGAATAAAATGTTTAGATTATCTGTCTGGCTGTTTCTTTGCTGGCGGGCAAGGTGCTTGTTCTCTTCAGCAAGTTCTCCAGGGCTTGCTTGTTTGTGGAGCTGCTCCTGCCGGGTTAGTTGGGGAAGGTCAGCATCTGGTGCGGCAACTGGTATGGTATCTGATGTGGTATCCGGTGCGGCAACTTCTATGCTAATTGGGTGCTCACGCAGTCTGCTGTTTTCCAGGGCAGTGCCATGGTCTTCTATTTTACTATTCTTTTTACTATCCTTTGCGGCATTGTCATGTATAGCATTGTCATGACTTTCTATTTTACTATCTTGTATGCCATTGTAATGGATTTCTTGTATATCATTGTAATGGCTCACTGGCTGTCTTTCCTCTATGAGACTATAATGATACTCAAGCCTGTTTTCTTCCATGTAACTTTCCTCCCAGTTTTGGGGCAAGCTATATGTATCAGGCGGCAGGCTGGATGATACAGGCAAAAACATGGGCGGTATAAGCAGCAGGACTAGTATAAGCAAAAACTTTTTCATATAATTCTAAATCCCCTATACAATTAATACTACAGCAAAATTTAGCAATTAGCGGAGCCATGGGGACGGTTCGAGGGTCACCGCAGTGCAGCGAAGGTCCGAAGGGAAGACGATGGAACCGTCCCTATGGCGTAGGAATGTAACGAAACGAACAACCTTTCGCTGTAGTATTAAAATCATTAGTTTTAGTATGGGGAATTACATGATAAATGATACAAAATGTTGACAAGTGGCATTAGTGTGTATTAATATGTGTATGAGGGAGTGTGTATCCATGAGGACAAATATTATTTTAGATGAGGAATTATTAAAAGAGGCCTTTAAACTGAGCAAAGCAAAAACAAAAAAGGAATTAATCCATATGGCTTTAAAGCAGTATGTTGCCAATCATAAAAAGAAAAATTTACTAGAATTAAAAGGAAAAATTTCCTTTTCCGAGGATTACAATCACAAGAAAATGAGGGAAGGAAAATCTGAATGATCTTAGTTGATACTTCAATTTTGATTAGTTTTTTTAAAGGCAGCACTACTGAACAGGTAAAAAAATTTGAAGCGATTCTTCAACATGACATACCATTTGGGATAAATAATCTTATTTATCAGGAACTGCTGCAGGGGGCCAAAACTGATAAAGAGTTTAAGCTTCTAGATGATTATCTAGTTACCCAAACATTCTATAATTTAAAAGACGAAATAAGTTCATACAAAGCAGCTGCTTTGATCTATTATAACTGCAGAAAAAATGGCTTTACTATACGAAGCACTGTGGATTTATTAATAGCTCAAACAGCTATAGACAATGATCTTTATTTGCTGCACGATGACAAGGATTTTAGCAACATAGCAAGCTGTGAAAAAAATCTTAAAGAATATTAAAATCTGTTTGTTTTTTCCTGTTATAATATAAATAAGGTAATCGGCACCGCATGGTGCGGTTGCCACTATTATTAGCAACAATAGTTTGAATTTGAAAAATAAAAAGCCAGTCATCAGCCTGTTTGGCGACAACTGACTTTTACTTTAAACCAATCCTTTGGAAACCATGCCTGTGTCCTTTAATACATCAAGCATCTGCAGGGCTTTTCCTGTGCCTAGAGCCACACATGAGATGGGGTCGTCTGCCAGATGGATGGGTAGCCCTGTTTCTTCCTGGAGCAATTCATCCAGGCCGTGCAGCATGGCACCGCCTCCAGTCATGACTACACCCTTGTTGATAATATCAGATGCAAGCTCCGGGGGAGTTTTTTCAAGTACCTCCTTGACACCTGCAACTATTGCTTCTACTGGTTCAAGAATTGCATGGTGAATCTGCTTTCCTGAAATGGGAACTGTTTTTGGCAGACCAGATACCAGGTCTCTTCCCCGCACATCCATGACAGCATCTGCCTTGGCACTTTTAATATAAGCCGTACCAATATGTATCTTAAGCTCCTCAGCACTTCTTTCGCCTATCATCAGGTTAAATTCTCTGCGTATGTAGCGTACTATTGCCTCATCAAATTTGTCACCGCCAACACGCAGCGACTTGGAGCAAACTATACCGCCTAAAGATAATACGGCAACGTCTGTTGTGCCTCCGCCAACGTCAACTATCATGGTTCCATTGGCATCAGAAATATCAAGTCCTGCTCCTAAAGCAGCAGCCATGGGTTCCTCGATTAAATAGGCCTGCCTTGCACCAGCCTGCATGGCTGCCTCTCTAACTGCCCTTTCCTCTACACCAGTTACTCC
>JAGXSK010000181.1 GCA_018333845.1 Clostridia bacterium
TATGGCAATTACCTCTTCAACCTCATTATTACGGCCGTTTTTTTGCAGTAAAAATATAGCCTCGCCAGAAAGTACCTCGCAGTATTCTGAGTATGTTTCTTTCCCTGTATTTTTTAACGGATGAAAATGACCAGCAGTTTTTATAAACTCTTTTCCTATTTTTCCTGGTAAAAGAACAGTTATATCGTATCGCAAGTTATATTCTTTAAAAATTACTTCATCCTGCTGGAAGCATATATTTTTATATCTATAATATAAGGGGTCCTCACTAGGTTTTGTTTTATAATAATAGACTGGCAATGCGTCTTTTAGTCTGCGAATTTCTGGCTCAACAGGACTAATTATTCCTTCGGTAAAGACTAATGCACCTTTATCCGTCAGAATAATATCTGTACCAAGTATCATTAATAAAAGCCTCCTTGGCAAATACTACAGCGAAAGGTTACTCGTTTCGTTACATTCCTGCGCCATGGGGACGGTTCCATCGTCTTCCCTTCGGACCTTCGTTGCACTACGGTGACGCTCAAACCGTACCCATGGCTCCGCTAATTGCTAAATTTCGCTGTAGTACTAATACTTTTTAGATAATTATATTATAAATTAAAAGATATTACAAAAGAAAAAAAGTCAAATGAAAAAAAGCCAAAATATATAACCATAAAAGTACTATTACAAAATATATATGTCATTAAATCTGAACTATAAAATAACCAGCTCAGGTTAGCAGGCTGGTTATTTTAGTGTTACATCCTGACCATATTATTACCACAACATTCCTGTTCTACACTAGATGTATTGCTGCACGTTTTACATAGATAAGTGCCCTGTCTGACAGTTGATTTGCCACAGCAAAAGTCTGGTAATCTCGAGGTTTTCCCACATTGACTGCATACGTAAGCCAAAGTATTCACCTCCACCCATTGTAATATTTAAGTCTATCTATAAAATACCCATTATTTACTAATATTACTCATGTCTTAAAAGGACCTACAATATATTTTTGAAGGGAGAAAGGTCACAAAATCCGTAAGTAAACAAACAAATAAAAATACTTTTAAGCAGCATTTTAGTATGCTATACTAAAATCGAAAAAAATATTGTTTTGGGCAAAGGCGTCCTTAATAAACCTGCCAAACAGCAGGTTTATTAAGGGTACCTTTTTCTAACATGCCATTTTTGTATGCCAATTTGAAAAAGGGGTAAAAAACCATGCCAACTAATTGTGCTACCACAGGTTTGATGGAACTGGACAAAATAATTGACAGGTTGAGAATAGGGGACAATGTGGTCTGGCAGGTAGAGGATATTAATGATTATCATCACTTTGTAACCCCCTATGTAAACAAGGCCCTGACTGACGGTAAGAAAGTTGTTTACATGAGGTTTGCCCGCCATAAGCCATTGATTGGAGATGGGGAAGGAGTTACCATGTATAGCCTGGATGCCCACAGGGGATTTGAACATTTTTCCTCCCAGGTTCACAATATTGTAACCAAAGAGGGAGAAGATGTGTATTTTGTATTTGATTGTCTAAGTGATCTGCAGGCTATATGGGCGACTGACACCATGATTGGCAATTTTTTCATGATAACCTGTCCTTATTTATTTGAATCTAGAACAATAGCTTACTTTGCTATTTATAGAAATAATCATTCATTTAAAACTATAGCTTGTATAAGAAAAACTACCCAACTGCTGATAGACGTGTACAACTACGATGGAGCCCTTTATGTTCATCCCCTAAAGGCCTGGAAGAGATACTCTCCAACCATGTTTTTGCCCCATAAAAAGGTGGGTGAGAGTTTTATCCCGATAACAAATAGCCATGATACTACCATTCTCCTTTCCTACATGGCGGCAAAAAGGAATGAAACTTCTAAAAGACATCTTGATTACTGGGATCAGTTATTTTTAAAAGCTGCTAATATCTTGGAAAGACCGTCTTCAGAAGATGAAAAACAGGAAATGGTTGAGCAGCTATGCAAGATCATGATTGGCAGAGAAAAGAGAATACTGGGTCTTGCCGTTGACAACTTTACACTAGAAGACCTGTTAAACATTAAAGCCAGACTTATTGGAACGGGTTTTATAGGTGGAAAGGCAGCGGGAATGCTTATTGCCAGAAATATTCTTTTAAGAGATAAAGCCTTTGACTGGCAAAGCCATTTTGAACCCCATGATTCCTTTTATATTGGCTCAGATGTTTTTTATACCTACCTGGTTCAAAATGGCTGGTGGAAATTACGAATGAAACAGAAGGCTAAAAAAGGATATTTTACTGAGGCTCAAAATTTAAAAGAAAAAATGTTAACAGGCGAATTTCCTGAAGAGATTAAAGAACAATTCTTGCAGATGGTAGAATATTTTGGTCAGTCCCCCTTCATTGTTCGCTCCAGCAGCCTGCTGGAGGATGGTTTTGGAAATGCTTTTGCCGGTAAATATGAGAGTATTTTTTGTGTGAATCAAGGTTCACCAGAAGAAAGGTACAAGCAATTCAAAGAGGCAGTCCGCAAAATCTATGCTAGTGTTATGAATGAAGATGCCCTTGCATACAGGCTGCAAAGGGGCCTGGACCAGCATGACGAACAGATGGCCCTTCTGGTTCAAAGAGTATCCGGCGCCTATTATAATAATTACTTTTTCCCTTATCTGGCTGGAGTTGGCATATCACACAATACCTTTGTTTGGAACAAGGACCTGGACCCTGAAGCTGGAATGCTGAGGCTAGTTTTCGGTCTAGGGACCAGGGCAGTCAATAGGGTTGAAAATGATTATCCCAGACTAGTTGCCCTGGATGCTCCATTATTGAGGCCCCATGCAGGACTGGCAGATATAAGAAGATTTTCGCAGCATTATGTAGATGTACTAAATGTACGCGACAATAAACTTGAAACAGTTCCTCTAAAAAAATTAACCAATGAAAAATTAGACCTAAACCTTAATTTAATTGGTATTCGAGACCACGAATCCATTAGAAAGCTCAAGGACATCTGTGATATAGACGAGGACTTATGGATACTCAATTTTGATAACCTGTTTACTAAAACATCCTTTAATACAGTTATGAAAAAAATGCTTAAAAAACTGGAAGCAATTTATGCCTATCCAGTTGATACTGAGTTTACAGTTAACTTTACCAGGGATGGCTTATTCAAGATAAACCTCCTGCAGTGTCGTCCTTTACAGACCCAGGGGAGTGATGAAAAGGTTACAATTCCAGAAAACCTGGATGATAAAAAAGTAATTTTTAAACTTGAAAGCAGTTTTATGGGTGGCAGCTTTTCTAAAGAAATCCAAAGGGTTATATATGTTGACCCCAAGAGCTATAGTGAGCTGTCAAATTTCCAGAGACATGAGGTTGCCCGTATTGTGGGTAAATTAAACAAGAAAATCCAGGATAGGGATAAAACACCTACTTTACTGCTAGGGCCAGGAAGATGGGGGACAACTACACCTTCATTAGGTATACCAGTTAGCTTTTCGGAAATAAATAATATAACGGTAATTGGTGAAATTGCCTATAAAAGCGGCAGCCTTACACCAGAATTGTCCTATGGAAGTCATTTTTTCCAGGATCTGGTGGAAACTAATATATTCTATGCAGCTATTTTTCCTAGTGACCAGAATGTGGTTTTTAATTGGGAGTGGTTCAACAGCCTTCCAAATGAGCTGGCAGATTTGTTGCCGGAAAAAGCAGATTACAGCCATGTGGTCAAAATCTGCAATTTAAAAAATAATAAGGCAATGATTCTAGCAGATATAGTTTCACAAAAGGTAATTTGTTTTACAACATAATTAAAAATAACAAAAAATTGGGGGTCGATAGAATGTTAATTACACAAGAAATCATGGATCAAGTTATCAAGAGAAATCAAAATGAACCAGAGTTTCATCAAGCTGTGCATGAGGTGCTTGAATCTCTTGAGCCCGTTCTGGAAAAATACCCAGAGTACAAGGATCTTGGTATTATTGACAGGATAGTTGAACCTGAAAGGCAAATTGTCTTCAGGGTTCCCTGGGTGGATGACAATGGAAAGGTACAGGTAAACAGGGGCTTCAGGGTTCAATTTAATTCAGCCATAGGCCCATATAAGGGTGGCTTGCGTTTTCACCCATCTGTTAACCTGGGCATTATTAAATTTTTAGGCTTTGAGCAGATCTTTAAAAACTCTCTAACTGGTTTACCGATTGGTGGGGGAAAGGGCGGTTCTGACTTTGATCCAAAGGGCAAGTCAGAAGGTGAAGTCATGAGATTCTGCCAGAGCTTTATGAATGAGCTATACAGGCACATTAGTGCCGATATTGATGTGCCTGCCGGGGATATTGGAGTGGGTGCAAGAGAAATAGGATACATGTATGGACAATACAAGAAGATAACTAACTTATACGAGGGCGTATTCACTGGAAAAGGCATTCCCTATGGCGGTTCCCTGGGCAGAAAAGAAGCTACAGGCTACGGACTTGTTTACTTTGTTGAAGAGATGTTAAAGGCCAAGGGTGATTCCTTTAAAGGCAAAACTGTGGTAATTTCAGGTTCTGGAAATGTGGCAATTTATGCAGCAGAAAAGGCCCAGGAACTGGGTGCTAAAGTTGTGGCAGTATCTGATTCTAATGCATACATTTGTGATGAGGATGGCATCAAGTGCAGTCTGGTCAAAAGGCTTAAGGAAGTAGAGAGAAAACGCATTAAAGATTATCTATATGATGTGCCAGGAGCTACATGTGTTGAGGACTGCTCTAGCATCTGGTCAATCAAGTGCGATATAGCCCTTCCCTGTGCCACAGAAAATGAACTAGACGGCATGGCTGCCAAGAAGCTTATAGAAAACGGTGTAATCGCTGTGGCTGAAGGTGCTAATATGCCATGTACCCCTGAGGCAGTTAAGCTTTTCCAGGACAATGGTGTTTTATTTGGCCCTGCCAAGGCAGCTAATGCCGGTGGAGTTGCCTGCTCGGCCCTGGAAATGACACAAAACAGCATGAGATTGCAGTGGACATTTGAAGAGGTAGATGCAAAGCTGAAGCAGATTATGAGAGACATCTATCTCAAGTGTGATAAGGCAGCAAAAGAATTTGACTTAGAGGGAGATTTCGTGGCTGGTGCTAACATTGCCGGCTTCCTGAAGGTAGCAGATGCCATGAAAGCCCAGGGAGTTGTGTAAGGATAACAAAAACCTAAAGTTCAAAGTTCAAAGTTTAAAGGACTATGTACACATAACACATGGTCCTTTATGATTCACCAGCAAGTCAGGCGGGTCTTAAAATATTTAAGAATTTTTTTTATTTTAATGGAACTTTTTGCTTTGGTTAATTGACTTATTAGTAGAAGCATAAATAAAGGGGG
>JAGXSK010000182.1 GCA_018333845.1 Clostridia bacterium
AGGCTTGTTATTAAGCTACATAATTGCTTTTTTTGGTGCAGTCAATCAAAAACTGGCAGTTGTAGAGATAATAAAGCACATATTATATTTTAATGTTTTCTGGCTCGCAAGCAGACTGGTTGTTGACGATAAAAGTATACAATCTATACTAAATGTTATTATTTTAAGTGCTATTGGGGTTGCAATGGCGGGTATCTTTACTGCCATGGGTTGGATCCATATACTTGACGGTTTTATAGAAAATCGTATTGCATCTACCTTTCAATATCATAATGCATTAGCAAGTTATTTACTTGCTACATTTACTTTGGCCCTGGCAATGTGGTTAAGTGCAAAAAAGCATTACAAATATATTTATATAATTTTTGCCTATATCATGCTGGTGGTCTTTTTAGGTACAAACTCCAGGGGAGCCTTCTTGTTTCTACCTGTAGTTTTTATTCTTACTTTAGCTAATCCATGGCTTAAAAATAGGCTTGAGGTATTTATCTTCTGGATAATAGTGTTAATGGGAACAGTTTTAGCTAATAATGGACTAATACCAAACATAGTAAATGACAAAATTGTCTCGGCCTGGATGTGGTTTTTCATTGGTATTGCAGTAGTAACTGGAGGTCAATTTGTAGTAGAAAAGCTTAAAGAAAGAGATATTTTAAGGGAGAGTCTGCCACAAACTAAAATACTGCTGGTTGTACTAATAGTTCTAATAGCATTAGTAGGCGTTTCTTGGCAGTATATTTTACCTGACCATTTAGTTGATAGGATTAAATCGATCAGCCTTGCTGAAGCAAATGTTGGCGAGAGATTTTACTGGGCTTTGGAAGCCTTTAAGATGGCTAAAGAAAGTCCATTGTTTGGTTTAGGCGGAGGTGCCTGGGAGGCTTCGCACAGGTATTTCCAGGGGTATTATTATCAAAGCACCCAGGTGCATAATCATTTTGCTCAGACTCTTATGGAGGTGGGCTATGTAGGGTTGACCTTCTTTATAAGCTTGTGGCTCGTTACTATTTATCTGGCATATAAAAACTTTAGGGTGGCAGATGGCAAGCTGAGAGATCTGCAGTGGTTTGTTCTTGTAGCTGTATTGTCACTTGGGGGCCACGCCTTTATAGACTTTGACCTGGCACTAAGTGCCATTACCATAGTGCTTTTTGTGCTGTTTGGTATAACAGTCGGTATATATAGGATAAATTATCCCTTAAAAATTTGGTTTAAGGGTAAAGGGGTACCAGTATTGGTATTGACAACATTAATTGTATTAACTCAAATCGGCCTAACTGGAAGTCTGATAGTTGGCAGTAAATATGCAGGCAATGCTATTCAAGCTGCTAACAGTAATAATATGCAAGATGCCATTGGATACTTTAATAAAGCCAAAACCTATGATCCCTTTACATCCTCTTATTGGGCAGACCTGGCAAGGTTTTATGAAAGGGATGGCAATCCGGAGCTTGCTGTGGAGTATATAGAAGAGGCCAAGAAGAGAGATAGATACAACTGGAGAATATACCAAAGTGCAGCACAGTTATACTGGAATATGGGCCAATATGAAAAAGCTGTTGAAAACATGGAATTGGCAAGGGATTATAATAGATGGCATCAAGAGACATGGGAGAAACTATCTCAAACTTATTTTGCTGCTGGGGTTTCATTGCTGCAGGATAACAATTATGAATTAGCTGCTGAATATTTTAGAAGAGTTAGTCATATGCCTGATGACATTGAAGCCAGGCTGGCAACCTTAAATGAAACAGAAGAAAGACTGTGGAGGACAAACTGGGGAGGTCATTGGCTTACCGTTTCCCCTGATATATATTTGTACTCTGGTGTGGGGAATTACTTTTTAGATGATCTAGGTACTGCAGAAAAATATTTTGCTAAAGCCCTTGAAGGGGAAAATCTAGAAGCCCTTTGGTGGATGGCACTTGTTAAGCTAAAGCAGGGTTTTGAAAAAGAAGCAGTAGTATTTTATGAAAGGGCACAGGCAGGGCATCCAGAATTTGAGAACAATTTCTGGGCCATAAGAAATCTACAGGAAGATTGGTGGAACCGTTAGAAATAAAAAGGGATCATGCCTATGGCAATGAAAGGAGGGATGCACGATGCAAGTAAGAAAAGCAATTATTCCAGCAGCTGGTTTAGGTACGCGCTTTTTACCGGCTACTAAAGCACAGCCCAAGGAAATGCTGCCTATTGTAGACAAGCCTACTATCCAATATATAATAGAGGAGGCAGTTTCTTCAGGAATAGAAGATATCCTGATCATTACTGGCAGGGGGAAAAGGGCCATTGAAGATCACTTTGATAAATCCTATGAACTGGAAGAAGAGCTATTAAAGCATGCAAAACATGATTTACTAGAAATAGTTCAGGGTGTTGCTAATCTAGCTGATATTCATTATGTTCGACAAAAGGAAGCTTTAGGTCTGGGGCATGCAATCCATTGTGCAAGAAAATTTATAGGAAATGAGCCCTTTGCAGTGCTGCTAGGGGATGATATTGTTAGTTCAGACAAACCCTGCTTAATGCAGATGATAGAAATCTATGAAAGAGTGGGAACTAGTGTTATAGGAATTCAGGTCGTTCCTGATGAGGACTTAAATAAATATGGAATAATTAAGGCAAAAGGAATAGAAGACAGGCTTTATAAGATAGAAGACCTTGTAGAAAAACCCAATAAAGAGAATGCACCATCAAACCTGGCAATTATGGGCAGGTACATAATTGATCCGGAAATATTTGATATATTAGATCATACTACTCCGGGAGCAGGGGGAGAAATACAGCTAACAGATGCTCTAAAAGTATTAAATACACGTCAACAGATTTATGGCTATATATTCAAAGGGAAGCGATATGACGTGGGGGATAAATTAGGTTATCTGCAAGCAACAGTGGAGTTTGCACTGCAAAGAGAAGATCTAAGGGAAGATTTTAAAAAGTATCTCTTAAACTTGGTGGGGCAATCTACATCAAACAAAGCAATGAAAATAGGATAACACCAGGAGGAGAAAATGAACAAAATAGCAGTAGTGGGGACAGGATACGTTGGGCTCTCAAATGCTGTTTTGCTGGCACAGCATAATAAGGTATTAGCTTTTGACATAGTTCCCGAAAGAGTAGACATGATAAATAGGAGAATATCCCCTATTGCCGACAGGGAGATAGAGGATTACCTGGCAAATAAAAGGCTCAACCTGATAGCTACAACTGACAAACATGAAGCATATCATGGTGCTGGATATGTGATTATAGCTGCACCAACGGATTATGATGTGGAGACAAGGTATTTTAATACTAAGTCTGTTGAAGCCGTTATAAAGGATGTACTAGAGATAAACCCGGAAGCAACGATTGTGATTAAATCAACTGTACCAGTAGGTTATACCAGGGAGGTTAAAAGAAAGCTTAATACAGATAGGATATTTTTTTCTCCAGAATTCTTAAGAGAAGGAAAGGCGTTATATGACAACCTTTATCCCTCTAGGATTATCATTGGGGAAAAGTCAGAAAGGGCAAGGTTTTTTGCTCGATTGTTGATTGAGGGAGCTATGAAGGAAGATATCCCCGTTCTCTTTATAGATTCAACAGAGGCAGAGGCTGTTAAGCTTTTTTCCAATGCCTATCTGGCCATGCGAGTGGCATATTTTAATGAGTTGGACACCTATGCAGAATTAAACGACCTGGACACCAGGGAGATTATTGAAGGAGTCTGTCTTGATCCGAGGATCGGCAACCATTACAATAACCCTTCCTTTGGTTATGGAGGTTACTGTCTGCCAAAGGATACAAAGCAGTTACTGGTTAATTATAAAAATGTACCTCAAAAAATAATTGGTGCCATTGTTGAAGCCAACAGTACTAGAAAAGACCATATAGCTTCTATGATAATGGCAAGGAAGCCAAGGGTGGTTGGCATTTATAGGTTGATTATGAAAACAGGATCTGATAACTTCAGAACTTCCGCTGTCCAGGGTGTAATAGAAAGATTAAAGGAAAAAAGAGTAGACTTAGTAGTATATGAGCCTGTACTAAATGAAGATACCTTTGAAGGTTTAAAGGTAATCAAGGATCTAGCGGAGTTTAAAAAGATATCTGATGTTATTGTTTCAAACAGACTATCTGGGGAGATTGAAGATGTAAAGGATAAGGTTTATACAAGGGACTTGTTCACCAGGGATTAACAACCAGAGGGATGGTTCTACTGGTTGGTCTTTGTTCAATAATTAATCTATGACTAAGTACTTTAAACTCTTTCTTTCTTCTTCTAATTTAATATTGACGAAATATTAAAGGTTAACATGGCATAATGCTCATATGAAGATAAAGGAATAACCTCTATAGCATTTCCTATGTTGGGATGTGGAAATGGCGAACTGGATTGGGAAAGTCAAGTTCGTCCTCTTATGGAAAAGTACTTAAGCAGGTTACCCATTGATATATATGTTTATTTATATAGAAATGACCCTTTTGAGGTTGAACAGCGTAATATTGAGGAAAAAAAAGTGGTTAAGAAGTGGAAAAACATTTAAGGATGTGTGGCGTGAAAATGCAAAACAAAGATATTTTAAAATTAATGGAGCAAGGCATAAAACTACTTGAAAACAGTGAATTTGACAAGGCAGTCAAGCATTTTCAAAAAATCTTAGGACTTGACCCTAAAAGTGATCCTGTTGCAAGAAATAATCTAGGCTTGGCCCTACTTCACAAGGGGGATTTCGAGCATGCACTAGAAGCCATAAAACCAAATATTGACAAAGCGGCACCAGCTAATCCCTTTGGACATGCTCTTGCTGCCCAAATATATGCTAAGCAAGGAGGTAAAAAACAAGCAGTTAGTGAGCTTGATCAGGCTGTTAAAGACTTTGAACAGGGCTTGTCCTCTTATAGAAATAAATCAGATATACCTAAATACTGGAAGGAATATTTAATGACTATTTTTGAAACGGCAGGAGGCATGGAAGACCATCGTCTGGTTTATAACACATATCGCAACTGGCAGAACATAATAGACAACTGGGAAATTAGATTCATGGCTGGTGTGGCAGCTTTTAACCTGGGCAGATTTCGTCAGGCTGCAGGTATCTGGTC